>JAFSSU010000023.1 GCA_017450845.1 Treponema sp. | reverse complement strand
GAAAATGCACAGGGCCATGAGGATTGTCTTTCCCGTCCCCATCGTGAGCGCGAAGATGTAGTTGGCGTAATCCTGACGCAGGTCGGACAGCTGGGCGAAAAAGGCGGCGAGCGTTTCGCGGTTCGTGAATTCAAGATCGTTAAAGAGTGTGGTTCCAAGGCCGTAACGGGGGCTGTTGTCATACGTGAAGGGAACAGCCGCCCCCTCTTTCGCGCTTGCCGTCATGCGGTTTTCCTGCCAGTCCGCGAACAGGTCGGCAAGGCGCGGGTTGCCCAGGTATTCTTTCAAAAAGACGTACATCTCGAACGCCCGGTACTGGGGCACGCGCAGGAAGGCCGCCGGGTTGTCCTTTCCCGGCTCCGCATTCGCAAGAATCGTCCGGGTCAGGTTCATGTATGACTTGCGGATTTCCTTCTTGTTGTCCTCGTAGAACTGCCACATGATGCGGTAGAAGGGGAAGTCTATTTCCCTCGCTTTTGCCTTTGCCATCGCTATGCCTCCACGCTGCCTTCCCAGCTCTCGCTGATGAGGTCCGTTATCTTGACGTGTATCGTTCCTGCGGTCTTTGGAATTTCGTACTCGCCTTTGACCAGATCGTTCTTTTCGGGAATGTCGGTGAGCGACGGGCAGAATGTCACGCCGTCATAGTTCCAGTCGATGAACACGCTCTCTGCAAGCTCCTTCCAGTCGGACACGTCGGTCTTCTCGAAGCTGAGCTTCTGCAGCAGGTTCATCGGATAGAAGCTCTGTATGACGAGCCTGCCGCCTTTGACGCTGAGCTTTGCGTCGCTGTCACGCTTGAAGCGCAAATCCTTTTTGTCGCGGAGCAGGTCGATGATTTGCAGGTCCACCTTGAAGCCCAGCTTGCTGACTTCCTCCTCGAACTGCGCCTTGAGGTTGGGGTCATGCCCCATGCAGACGAAAGTAATCTCGTCCACGGGCTTTGCGGGGTTCTCCTTCTGCTTTTCCTGCCATTCGGAGATGTCGATGTTGCTCAGGAGCCTTGCGAACTCGCTTGCCGTCGCGATGCGGTTTATGCCGAGGATGCAGACCTTGCGTCCGTCCAGGAGCGCGTCGTACACGTTGTTGTCCGAAAGCTGCTCCATGCCCATCGCCTCGCAGATGAGGCGCTTTGCCTCCAGCTCGTTGCGGAAGAATTCG
This sequence comes from Treponema sp., assembly GCA_017450845.1. Lineage (GTDB taxonomy): Bacteria > Spirochaetota > Spirochaetia > Treponematales > Treponemataceae > Treponema_D. The sequence continues at coordinate 8,299 of JAFSSU010000023.1, read as the reverse complement.
TAGTCGTTGACGTTGTATACGTCGAAGCCCAGGTACAGGGGATTTTCTGCCTGCAGCTTCCCGCCCAGTTCCGACGCGACTTTGAGCAGGCGTTTGGTCGTGGTCTGCACCGCGCCCAGGTTTATGTCCGCCCCCAGGAAGCGGCGGCCCAGTTTCATCGCGACGGCCTGCGTCGTCCCGCTTCCCATGAAGCAGTCGAACACGATGTCGCCGGGAACCGTTGAAGCTGCAATAATGCGTTTAACTAAAGTTTCTGGTTTTTGTGTTGGATAACCAACTCGTTCATAATCTTCTCGATTTAGCTGTTCTATATCAATCCAATAATCCTCGGGTATCTTTCCTTCATCGACATAATAGCGATATACTTTCCCTGATTTTTTATCGACTTTTTCTTGATACTGTCGACCATCATCATCTAATTTTAATTTCATGTGAGTATTTTCTTTACGTTCTGTTGTAACATTTTTATCTTTCCCGTTGAAAATATATTTTTCCGTTTTTGAATACCATAATATGTCATCATGTTTTCGTCCAAAAAATCTATCACCTTTTCCGCCGATAGAATAGCACCAAATTATTTCATTCTTGAAACAATTTGCACCGAATACTTCATCAAGAATGTTTCTCAGATATGAATTCCTATGCCAGTCGCAGTGCAGATAGATACTCCCGTTATCCGCGAGGAGTTCCCTGCACAAAATGAGGCGTTCGTACATGAACTGCAAGTATTCATCGTTTGTCCAGATGTCACCGTACTGCTTCTCTTCAAAGCTCGTGCTGTCGGTCGTTGCGGACTTTCCCCGCAGTTCAATCTTCTTCTTGTAGTCCGCCTTGCTGTCAAAAGGCGGGTCAATGTAAATTAAATTTACCTTGCCCCGGTAGTCCTTGAGCAGGTGGCTCATTACCTGTAAATTGTCACCCCAGTATATCTTGTTCCGCCAGCCGTCCGTGTCGTCGCCGTAACTCTCCTTGAGCTGGGCGGGGTAGTATGCTGTTCCCGTGAACGGCCGTTTTCCCGTCCATCTCAGCTCCGGGTAGCCGCGGATAGGCTCGTAGTTGAATTCAAAGTTCTTCTTGCCGTCATCTTTGTTGTTCATAACGTTTCCTTTTTATGTTTGTGCGAGGCCACACCCTTGGACAAAGCTCCCCCGGCCTTTCCGCATACGGCATGGAAGGCTTTTGCGCCAGCTTGTGGCGCGGAGAAGATAGTGGCTCTTGGTGTGAAAGTTTGATTAGATAGACTATTACTGGTAATAAGTCTATCTATCGAACTATAACAATACAATCGGTTTATTAAACAAAGAATTTAGTGTAAAAAGTCGGCTATCTTGGACTAAATGAGTGATTACAAATCAGATTTTTTCGATAACTTGATATACTATAGGACGCAGAAAGGGCTTTCTCAGCTGGAACTTTCTGGAATATGTGAGTGCGGCAAAAGTACAATAAGCGGAATTGAAGCCCGGAAACACTTCCCCTCATTTGAGCTGATTCTGAAAATCGCCTATGCCCTGGAAATCCACCCTGCCGACCTCTTCCTGCGAGGTGCGAGCAAGCAGCGCGAGGAAGTCCGCGCCTTCTTTGAGAAGGACATCATGTCCCTGGTGGAGACCCGCTTCCCCCGGTAAGGGGGCTAAAAAGACCCATCAAACCAGTTCTCTATACTCAATTGTTCAGCTCGGAAATACACTCCTCCGGCAGTTCCTTGATTTCCTCAGCAAGCGCCTCGTAGCTCATGGCGACCTCCTGATTCCATTATAGCACATCTCCGGGAAGCCGGCTAGGGAAATCCTTCGTGCGCCCCTCACACGTTCTTTCCGCAGTAGGGCTGGAAATCCACTCTGCCGTGCGGATTCTTATAGGGACATAAAATCACCAAGGTACAAAACATTCACTTCTGTAACCTGTCTCAGCTGTTTGTCATTGGTAAAAAAAACATCACAGTTACAATCAAGACAAGCTGCCAGCTGTAAGGCATCAGCAAGTTTTATGCCGGAATATTTCGCCCGAATCCGGGCAGACTCTTCGGCAACTTGCTCTGTGATAAAGCATTTTAGAAAACCAAGTCTGTTAAGGTAAAGCCTATACCTCTCTACTTGTTTCCAATCATTGTCACCAAAAGGTTTTATGAGAAACTCTGCATCGGTAATCGTAGAGGTGTATAATTCACAGTCTTCGTTAATACAGTTAGTCATAAAGCCCACTACACCATTATAATATGGCTGTTGTTCACTGACGAGATAAATCAAAGGGTTCGTGTCCACAAATACTTTTTCAGCCAAGGGAGCGCTCCTCCCTTAGTGTTTTTTGATATTCTAGGGCATCCACATCTTTCCATGTGTCTTTCATGCTTCCTGCAAATTCCAAAAGGGCGCGAAGTCGATTCTGTTTATTAGCAGAACAGGAGTTTGATACGCTGTCTTCCTCCTGCCCCTTGTATCTGAGTTTCATGCTTATAACGATATTGTTCAGCTCGGAAATGCACTCCTCCGGCAGTTCCTTGATTTCCTCAACAAGCGCCTCGTAGCTCATGGCGACCTCCTGATTCCATTATAGCACATCTCCGGGCGACCGGCTAGGGGAATCCTTCGTGCGCCCCTCACACGTTCTTCCCGCAGTAGAACTTGAAGTCGCAGTTCTTGCATTGCGCCGCCGGACATTTTTCCCTGGGGGCAAAATCCTTCTTCTCTATGCGGTGCACCACGTCCGTCACGTCCCTGATTGTCTTTTCCACCGAGCTGTCCTCGTACTTGTAGGAGATGAAGGGGTTCTCGTCCGTCGTCCCCGTGTAAAAGAGGTTCAGGCGGCTTATCTCCTTTCCTGTCCGCTCGTGGATAATCTTCGCGTAAATCTCCAGCTGCCTCCTGTACTGGCCCAACCTTTCCCTGCTGTCCGGGTCGCTCAGGACGAGCAGGTTCTGCGCCCGGCTGAACGCGGTGTAGCTGAGCTTGGCAAGGTTGTATGCGGGCCGCAAGTCCTGCACCCCGGAGTCCAGCCGCACGTCAAGGAGTTCCCTGAACAGGGGGAACTGCATTGTCTGGTAGAACAGATCCGCGAAGGCATAGTCCGTGTTGCGGGTCAGATGGGACAGCTCCTTGAATTTCTGCGTCGCGAAGAGAATAAGCCCCTTGTGCTTCTCGCGGTCGGCCCTCACTTCATCGCCAAAGAACTTTGCGCATCCTTCGTAATAGGCATACACGTCATCGGCCGTGCGGTACTCCTCCTTGGGCTTGAGCACGTCAGTGACCAGCGAGGGAAAGATGAACATAAAGAAACCTATGACCAGGCGGACTTCCCTGCGCTCAAAGAACATGTCGCTGCGGGGGCTGAACGTCGGAATTCCGTTCTCCTCCAGGCAGTGGGCCAGATTCCGGACGTTCGTGTTCTTGATGGAGTACGAGAGCACGGCAATCTGGTTGTAGTTCCTGAGGATGTTTTTCTCTTTCAGCGTCCTGATGAAAGACAGGACTTCCCCGCACCAGACTTCGGGCTTTGCGTTCCCCATCACGCGGATTACTCCGGGGTAGTTCTCGCCGTCCGCCCCGACTTGCTTCGCGTGTATGATTGTCTTGTCATGGCGGAACTTCTCTCCGTCCTCTCCTTCCCAGTCACCGCTTCCCCCGTCCCTGTCGGGCGTGAGCCAGGGCGTTTTCATGTACTTGTTGTAGAAGGCGATGATATCCTTGTCCTTCGCCAGGCTTTGGCTGAACCGCCTCTGGGCTGTGAAATCGAGCCAAACCAAGCCTTTCCTATATGTTCGGACGGTTATATAGACTTTTTAAATGTTTCGGTCGGTTATACTGTCCCTGTCCTCCTCAACTATAGAAGCTTATCCTTGCCAATCCTGATTGTTTTTAGTATAATGCAAAGAATCCGTGAATCAGCTTTGACTTCGCCCGGCATAGCTTGCCGGGGCTTTTTCTCGTATGGACAGTTTTTCCTTCCTGGATGTGCTGAACTCCCTAATTAGATTGTATGAATACTCTAGCTAGAGTGCGGAAATAATCTAGCTAGAGTGTGCACCCATGCATGGACTGTATGCGCACCCTTGAGTGGACTGTATGCGCTCCCGTGAGTGGACTGTATGCGCTCCCATGCATGGACTGTATGCGCACCCGTGCATGGACTGTGCGCGCTCCCGTGCAGCCTGCGCTTCCGTGCAGAAAGGTCGTTCCCAGTCTGCAAGCGGAAGCAAGGGGAATCAGCCGCAGTCCCAGTTGTAGAGGATGTCGGAGAAGTCGCGGCGGCTCAGGGCCTCCCGGCTGATGAAGAAGTTAGCCACGCCCATATCGCCCCACATGATTTCGTCAGAGCCTGAATAGTCGCTGTCCATCTGGAAGAGCAACATGTCGTGCGTGTCGCCGGAAGAGCGCGGGTCGTACTGTGTGAAGGAGGGGTATCCGCCAATCTTGTGCCCCGTTCCCTGCTCGTAAAGCTCGTTGTAAGTGTCCTCGCTGAACAGCTCGTGGCTTGACGGCGCGTCCTCCGGGAAGGGAAGGCCGAGCGCGTCCGCTGCCCGGCGCACCGCATCCACGAAGCGGTCGTCGCTGGCGGGGGTTATGCAGCTTTCAGTCTTCTCGAAGCTGAGGGCGAATTCGTCGTAGAGCGGGAGAAGGATTTCTTCCGTTTCGTCATCGCTTCCTTCCCTGAGACTTTTTGCGGTCTGTATGCCGAGCGCGCGCACGCTCTCTTCCGTTATGCTTCCGTCAACGGACTCGTGGTAGACGACCCGCCAGTTCTTCTGTCCGGTCGGATCGTCAAGGTCAGCGCCGTACATGTCATCCCCGCTGCCGATGAAGAACTGGAGCAGGCCTGCCGTGGGGAAGTCCTTTAGAGGCGGAACCTCCGCCATGTTCAGCTGGGCGAGCAGGACGAGCTTCTTGCCGTCACTGCCGGTCGGGTATGGTTCTCCCGGCTTCCAGTAGGGCAGTCCGCCGAATTTGCTCGCGGTGAGGGGCAGGGGTATCTCCGTTTTGTGCGCATGTATCGCCACGGATGGGAGCCTTGTCTGGTTTTTCAGCTCGGCAAGAATCAGCTCCGCCTGTCCTGCGGAGTAGAAGAATGCGGGCGGCTGTTCCACGTTGTCGCTGTAGAGGGCAAGGATAAGGGAATGCTTGGGATTCCGCTCATCGGCGAGCACGAAGATTTTCTTGCCGTTCTCCAGGGCCTGGGTCTCCTTGTTCCTGCTTACGGCAAGATGGCTCCTGTATTCCGTGCCCTCGTGGCTGTAGCGGTAGCTTATCCTGCCCCGGTCCTTGATGAATGAAGTTCCGTAGACAGTCGCGGTGACGCTGACACCCCGCTCGAAGATTCCCCGGATGCGGATGTAGCGGCGGAGCGTGTTCAGAAGTCCGAATAGGGCCAGGGCGGCCAGCAGTATCAGCAGCAGCGCATTGTCTTTGTCCACGCTCTTGATGCCCCTCTTGGAGACGATAATCCCGAACTTGTCATATAGGATGAATATGATGCCTCCGACGAGGATGCAGCAGAGCGAGACGATGAGCGTGTAGTCGTTTTTGAGCGTCTTTTTGAGCGAGATTTTTTCCATAAGGCATGGCCTCCAATGAGCGAAGTATAGGGGAAAGGCTGTATAATTGCAATATGCCCGTATCTGCAAAACGCTTGCTTTTTGCTTCTCCCTGGGTTACAATGATACTATGAAGAATTACGTGAGCTGGGCGATTATGGCCCCCGGAAGGATTGCCGCCAAGATGGCGGAGGCGATGAACGGCGAGGCTGCCGGGGGCAGGATACGGCTCCATGCGGTGGCGAGCAGGAACTTAGGTCGGGCGGAGGAGTTCGCCAAAAAGTGGAACTTTCAGAAGGCGTACGGCTCCTACGAGGAGCTCCTTGCCGACCCGGAAGTCGATGCGGTCTATGTCGCAAATCCCCATGCCTTTCACCTTGAGTCGGTCGTCGCCTGCCTTGAGGCGGGCAAGCACGTCCTCTGCGAGAAACCGGCTGGCTGTTCCAGGGGGCAGCTGGACCGGATGACCGCCCTTGCCCGCGACAGGAAGCGTTTCTTTATGGAGGCGATGTGGACTGCCTTCAACCCCTGCATCGCGGAAGTCCGCACGGCGATAGGGGAGGGGCTGATCGGCGGGGTAAAGAACGTGGATTCCCGCTTCTGCAACCGGAACCCCTACGACCCGGACGACCGGAACTACTCTCCTGCCCTCGCGGGCGGAGCCCTGCTGGACCTGGGCATATACGACATCTACTTCGCGATGATGATTGCGGGTTTCCCGCCGGTCGTCTCCCGCAGTTCCCAGGTGCGGATGCTCGGCGGCGTGGACGCGTGGAACGCGGTGAGCCTGACCTTCGGGAACGGAATCGTGACGAGCTTCCAGAGCGCGATGGACCTGCCCTCTGTGGGGCCGACCCACGATGCGGTCATCTACGGGACGAAGGGCTTCATCACGGTGGAAAACTTCTTCATGACGCAGAAGGCCGATGTCTTTGCCTACACGAAGGAGGGCGGGAACGAGAGCAGGCTTGTCCGCGAAATCCGCTGTCCCTTCAGGACGAACGGCTACGAGTACGAGCTGGTCCATGCGACGGACTGCATCCTTTCGGGCAAGAGCGAATCCGACGTGCACGGCTTCAAGAAATCGGAAGAGCTCTGCTCGGTAATGGACGCATTGCGTGCCGACTGGGGGATGAAGTATCCCTGGGAGTAGGGGAGGGGGCTATGAGGTCAGGCAGCCGCCCGGGGGCGAGGTCTGGCCGGAAGTCCCGGTGCAGCCTGCCGGCTGCTGCTCTCGCCGCTGTATGTCATGTGCCGCATATATCGCGTGCTACAGGTCCAGGTCCATCGCCCCGACGGGCTTGGTCACGTCCAGGTCGGACTGGAAGGGGACCCTCTTTTCGTAGCCCTTCTTCGCCGCGACCGTGTTGCCGGGGAAGCTGAGGATGTAGGTGTTGAACTCCTTGATCGCCTTGTTGTAGCGGGTCTGCGCGACAGTGATGCGGTTGTTGGCCCCCTCGATCTCGGTCATCAGGCCCGTGAACTGGTCGGGGAACTTGAAGTCCGGGTACTGCTCGCTGACGGCCATGAGCCGGCCGAGCCCGGCGTTCAGCTCTGCCTGCGCCTTCTGGAACTGGGCCATCTTGTCCGGGTCGGACACCGTGGAAGCGTCCAGCCTGATTTGCCCCGCGGCCTTTGCCCGCTCCTCTATGACGCTGACCATCGCCTCGACCTCAGCGTTCTTGGAGGCCTTGACCACCTGCAGGAGCTTCGGGATGCGGCGCATCTTGTTGTCATACTGGGTGGCTATGTTGCCCTGAGCCTCCTCCACGTCCTGGTCCAGACAGTCAATAAGCTCCGGGCAGACGCTCTGGACGAGTTTCATCATGTACCTGTTCAAGGTATCCGGTTTTATCAGCGAGACTTGTCCGGTGCCGGCATGCTGACCTACCTGCCTATCTAAATGGTGATGTTCCTGGAAAAAGACCCGGAAGAACTCGTACTGGACAGGATAGAGATTTAGGAAATGACTGTCCCCGCCCAAGAAAGCCCCACTCCGAATCCGGCGGGAAGAACGTTAATTTCCTTAAAAGCCCTTGACAAGGACTGAAATTTTACATAATCTCTTTACCGGAGACTATTGATAATGAAATTTTATTTTAAACGGGGCGGCCTCATCCGTATGGTTGCCCTGAGCCTTGTTTTTTCTGCATTTTTACTGACAAGCCACGCTCATGCCCAAATAGCCGGGAACGGCAGCGGAACAGACCTGAAGGTCCGCATACCCGTGTCCGCAGGATGGTTCGCGTTCACTGACAGGGGCTGGGAGGCACCGGCGGCGGACTGCTATTTGGTTTCCTGCACCGTCAGGCTGTCCTGGAGTGCGGACGAGTGTGCGGATACGTACACGCTGCTGAGGGCAGACGACGACGGCACGGAGATGCTGCGGATAATAACCGCAACCATGCCATGCGGCCAGTTCGTCTACAGGGGCAGGACCGTGGAGGACGTGAACTGGCACTACATACGGCTCAAGCCTCTGTGCAAGGCTTACGTCGAATTCACGCAGCTGGACATAGACAGCAGCGTGGCGGAGACCTGCTTTCTGTTCACGGAGCAGGGGCTGCTGTTCGCCGCAAGGAGCAAGGGCGGTAAGTCCTATTTCCTCGCCGTCATGGTGAACACGAGGCTGCAGTACACCATAGCGAAGTTCCTTGCCGGGGAAAAGTCCGTCATACAGGACTGGCGGAGCAGCGTGCTCCTCAGAAGCGGCTACGGGGTGAAGAACACCATAAGAGTGTCATCCTCTGGCGGAGACATCTCCGTGTACTT
>JAFSSU010000217.1 GCA_017450845.1 Treponema sp. | reverse complement strand
CTGGTGCAGATTGCTATGGAAAAGAATGCCTTGGTCAGGGAGGAACCTTCGATGGCCCTCTGGCACATCAGCATGAGGGGAAGCAGGTGAGTCAGGAAGAAAAGGAGGATAAGGAAACTTCCTATCGGGGAGAGAATAGAGTATCCGCCTGATCCCGGCTCGATAATCCATTCAGGCGCATAGGCAAAAACTTTGAACAAGCCGGTCAGCAGGTTGGCGAGCGGAGGGTATGATCCGTTGGGCCCCCGGTGCCAGATGCTTAACGTGAAGTCATTGTAATCAAAAATCGTGTAAAGCCATAAAGTCCTCCATCTTCGTATGAACTCAGGCATTCCGACATAGAAGGATACAAAGGATATAATCAGTATAATGGAGAAAATGATTGTATGGCTCTGTCTGTCCTTCAGAAGCTTCTTGGAGAAGCTGAAATTCTGCACAAGGAAAGCCAGCAGGAAAAGGCCGGCAGACAGGAACAGGACTTTGTAAAGGAGGGAATCCAGCCTGCCAAAGTCGGAGGCTTCCTCATGCGTCAGGCCGCCGAAAAAACTCAGGAATGTTATGCGGGCTGAGAGAGGGAACAAAAGCCATGGAATGAAGGCACAGACAAGCAGGATTATGTGGACTGTCCGTCTCCGACGCTCTTTTTTGGAAAGCTGCAGGGCAGCCACAACAGCGGACGCGACAAGGAATACGAGGGCAACCGACCTGATCCTTCCTCTCCACAGGTCAGGCCGTCTGAGGACACCACCCTTGAGATTCTCCAGGATGAACAACAGGAAGGACTGCACGAGGGGTAAAAATAGCAATCCCCCGCAAGCAGCCCCTGCGATTGCAACAATCAGTGCGGCCCGGCCAGCCTTTCCCTGCAAAGTTTCGCCTGAATCCATGTTTCTCTTTCTGGAATTCCTTACAGTACGGTTACCCCTGCGGAGGCAATTGCAGCGTTTATGGCGTCCTCAATTCCAGCGGCCTCGTCGAAATCGACGCAGACCTGGCACTTTGCTACGGTAGAGACAGCTTCGGTCACTCCGGCAACAGCTTTTACTGCTGCATCTACCTTCGCCGCTATTGAATCATCATCGAGACCCGTGACATAAATCTTTTTCTGCATTTTAAATGCCTCCTACAAATCTTGTTATGAATTATTATAAAGCAGCTTTGAGATTTATGCAAGAGAAAATGTATATTTCTTTGTATAATAATGACTTGTATTGAGTAATTGGAGTTATTGTTATTACCTTAAATCGGTAAAAGTTGATGTTTAACGAGATATTCTTCCAAGCTGCCCGCATGCGCCTGCTATGCTGCTTCCCCGCCGCATCCGTAAGCCTGCGTTCAGCCCCGCGTCCTCCAGCATTTTCAGGAACCTGGAACACTCGGAAGATGACGGGGTCTTGAAATCCAGCCCGGGAACAGGGTTCCAGGGAATGAGATTTATGTATGCGTCAAGTCCGGATGCGAAGTCTTTCAGGGCCTCGGCGCTGTCCGCCCCCGTGTTGACGCCGCTGAGCAGGGCTGCCTCCAAGGTTACCCGCTTCCCGGTCTTTTCTATATAGTAAGCGATGGCCTTCCGCAGTTCGGGGAGAGGGTTTGATCTTGCGACAGGCATCAGGGATTCACGAAGTTTTTTGTCCGCAGTTGTCAGCGAGACTGCGAGGCGGATGGAGATTCCGGTCTCGGCCTCCCTGTCCGCCAGCTCGTATATGCCTTTGACAAGGCCGCATGTGCTCAGTGTGATCCGCCTGGAACTCAAGGCCCGCCCTTTCTTGTTTGTCAGTACAGAGACTGCTTTGAAGATTGCGTCAAGGTTCTGGAGAGGCTCGCCCATCCCCATAAACACGATGTTGTCCAGTTTCCCGGCGGCCTTTTCCAGATGCAGGAATTCCTCGACGATTTCCCCGGCTGTCAGGTTCCTCTTCAGGCCGAGCCTTCCTGTCTGACAGAAGGCACATGCCATTCCGCATCCTGCCTGGCAGGATACGCAGGCCGTCTTCCTTCCTTCCCTGTCGGTCAGAAGCACTGTCTCTACGGAGGAATCGTCATCGAGCGTAATCTGAAGCTTTACCGTGCCGTCGGGGGCTTTTTGCGTCTCCGTCACGGTGGACGAATATATACGGCTTTTGGAAGCGAAATCCTCCCTGTCGGCTTTGCTGAGATTCGTCATATCGCTGAAAGACGTTATTCCCTTGGCAATCCACTGGAAAATCTGCGTGCCCCTGAAAGCCGGAGAGAGGGAGAGTACTGAACAAATCTCGCCGGGATCAAGCCCGGCGAGGGAGGGGAGGGAATCCTTCTGCATCAGAAGAGCGGCCGGTTGTTTTCCAGACGGTCAAGCATTTCGTTGATGGCCTGGCTGCGTAAGCCCTGCCGCTGATAAGCCCTGAGAGCCTCAACAGCCTTTGCTTTCTGGTTTTTCTTCAGATAGCAGTCGGCAAGGTCTATGTAGAGCCTGTAGTTCTTGGGGTCATCGCGGATAAGGGCCGAAAGCCTCTCTATGGCTTCATCGTACTTGCCTTCGCCCTTGCAGATGAGGGCAAGGCCGAGGGCCGCATAGATGTCGAAGTCTATGTCCATTGCCCGGTTGTAATAGTCCGCCGCCATCTTGTAGTCGCCGGTGTTCCGGTATGCGTCGCCCGCCCGGGTCAGGATGACCTTATTGTTGGGGTCAATCTCCAGTATCTTGTTCCAGTACTCGACGGAGCGGAACTGCTGGTTCATTCCCCTGTAGCAGTCTGCCATACCGAAGAGGGCATAGAAGTTCTTGGGATCTATGTCCAGTGCCTTCTGGAAATATACAAGTCCCTGGTCAAAAGTCTTGAGCTTCCGGTGACAGTTACCGATTGAAGTCAGCACCCTTATGTCCACGTTCCCGGGGTTCAGGTCCAGCATCTTGGTCCAGTAATATAGTGCGTCCTTGTATTCCTTGAAGTCGTAGTGCAGGTGTCCCAGGCCTATGACTGCGTAGGCATTGGTGTCCTCCATCTCCAGGACCTTGAGGTAAAGCTGCTTGGATTTCTTGAAGTCCCGTATCTTGCGGTAGGCATCGGCAACCCGGGTCAGGACTGTTATGTTCCTGTCATCGTGGACCAGGTACTGCTCCCAGATGTCAATCGCCTTGTGGTACTGGTTCAGGGCTTTGTAGCAGTCTGCCAGCCCGAAAAGGGCATAGTTATTGCCAGGATGGAATGACAGGCATCTGGTATAGTATTCTATGGCATCCTTGAAGTGCCCGCGCTTTCTCTCGCTGTCCCCGAGCCCGACCAAGGCGTAATTGTTGTTCTCCTCAATCTTCAGGATTGCCTTGAAGTCCTCAACCGCTCCCGCGATATTGTTGTCCTTCATCTTGGCATATCCCTTCTTGGACAGCTCGCTGATCTCGCTGGTAGAAGACTGGTCCATGGCCGGAGCCGACATTCCGGAAAATCCCCCTTCCTCCGGCATCATGGACTCATCGCCCCGTACATTCGTTCCTGTGTTCGCATACCTGCTCATAAGCTTTTTTAAATTCCTCCATAAAAAACAAGCGGCTTTTTACATCTTGCCGCTGCTATGATTCTCCCAGCATCGTGGAAACCATCGCCGCGACCTTCTCAATCAAAGGTTCAGATTTCCTCTTGTTGTGCGCCAGAAGATACAGCCGCAGGGCCTTTATGTATTCGTTCTTCTCGGCATATTTGTCACCACAGCGGGTCAAGCCGTCCGAATACCCTGTTGTAATGAAGATACGCTCGGCCATCTCAACCTTTCCGGCATTGAAAAGCTCATTTGCTTTACGGTTAAGAACGACCCGCTGCTGCGCTGAAAGATTGCCCACAGGAAGGTCCGTTACCTTTATGAAGCCTTCGCCACCCTGTTTCTCATCAATCTGTTTTTTTAAATCATCGTCGGTCACTTCTCAGTTGTTCCTCAAGCCGCAAACTTTCATTACATAGCTTCATTCTATCTTATAATCACGATTTGTCAAGGCTTATTTTGCCTCAGGGCCTTCTTTTTTCAGGAAATCGACTATCGACCTGCCAT
>JAFSSU010000216.1 GCA_017450845.1 Treponema sp. | reverse complement strand
GACTTCATATTCAGAGTTGTTCAGTCCTTCGGCTGTAAAACATTCTTTTAAATGGTCTGGTATCGGCAAGTCTGAGTCTTTTATTTCTTTTGTCTCTTCTTCCATTTCCATCTCAGCGCACGGCAAAAACAAGCAGGATGAGCGCGACACTGTTCTTCTTCATTTTTTTTCCCCTCCTTCATGACCCGGGCTCCTCTCCCTATCGTGGCGGGAGAGGAAGGGCAGCCGGAGTCCGGCTAGAACTTCGCCTTGCGGAGGCGGACTTTCTCGACGTCCTCGCTGAACAGCTCGCGCAGGTCGTTCAGTCCCAGGGCCATCAGGGCCATGCGGTCTATTCCGATGCCCCAGGCAAGGACGGGGACGTGCACGCCCATCGCCTCGGTGACTTCCGGACGGAAGATGCCGGAGCCGCCGAGCTCGAACCAGCCCAGCTTGGGGTGCTTGATGTGCACTTCGATCGAAGGCTCGGTGAAGGGGAAGTAGCCCGGCACGTACTTGACCTCGCTCGCCCCCGCGATCTCCACGGCGAACATCCTGAGGATTCCCAGCAGCGTGCGAAGGTTCACGTCCTCGCCCAGGACGATTCCCTCGGTCTGGTAGAAGTCGCTCAGGTGGGTCGCGTCGACCTTGTCGTAGCGGAAGCAGCGGGCGATTCCGAAGTACTTGCCCGGCACCTTGGCCTTGTGCAGCTGGTGGGCGGAAAGCACCGTGCCCTGGCTGCGCATGATGAGGCGGCGGGTGAACTCCGTGTCGAACTTGTAGTTCCAGCCCCGGCTGCCGGTGCTACCGCCGTTCTCATGGACGGCGCGGACTGCGGACAGATAGGGCTCCTCGATGGACTTGGCGTGGGTCGGGGTCTTGATGCGGTACACGTCGTGGATGTCGCGGGCGGCGTGGAACTGGGGCATGAAGAGCGCGTCGCCGTTCCAGAACTCGGTCTCGACGAGCGGCCCGTCGAACTCCTCGAACCCCAGCGAGCACATCTTGTCCTTGACGGACTCAAGGAAGTCCACGTAGGGATTCGTGCGGCCCGGTATGATGCGGGCGGGCGGGACGGAGATGTTGTAGGCGCGGAAGCTGCCCTTCTTCCAGTCGCCGGATGAGAGCATCGCGCCGGTGATAGCTCCGATTTCCTCGCCTGTGACCCCGGCTTCCTTGAGCGCCCTGCTGACGGCGGCGGCATCGGGGAGCAGGCGGTAGGTCACGGTCTCGCGCTCGACGGTCTTGAAGGCCGTGTCGCTGACCCCCCGCTTCTTGGTCATCGTGGAGATGTCGGCAAGCTCATCCTTGGAAAGCGACGCGGCATCGAGCGCGCCGTCAAGCCCGCCCGCCTGCGACTTCTCGGCCTTGGCGATGAGGGCCTTGGCATGGGCTATCCGCTCCGGGACGGCGGCCCCGGTGTACTCGGCCTTCTTGTCGGCGGTCATGCGGAGCACGCCCTCCTTGCTCAGGGGGCCGAACGCGGATCCCACGTCCTTGTTCTCAAGTCCCAGGGCGGAGGCAATCTCGGGCAGGGCCTTGGGGCCGCCCTCTTTCAGGAAGGTGATTATCCGCTCTTCCGTGCTGCCGTTTTTGGCGATGGCACGGCCGTAGTCGGTAAGCTCGTAGTAGGTGTGGGCGGTCCTGCCGGTCTCTTTGAGCAAGTTCTTGCCGGACAGCCAGCTGAAGGCCTGGTTGCAGTGGCCTTCCTTGTAGGAAAGCTCCTTCTGGAGCTTCTCGCCGGTCAGCTCGTCGTTTTCGGTATAGTTCAGCAGCAGCTTGGTCTCAAGCGGGTGCAGGTTCTTTATAAGCGTCTTGATGTCTGCGTCAGTCATAGCATTAGATACTAGCAGATTGGCGGGCTTTAATCAATCAGATGGGGTCGG
>JAFSSU010000215.1 GCA_017450845.1 Treponema sp. | reverse complement strand
GGGGCGGCCAGCAGCCTGAGCAGGGCCCTCCCGGGGACCGTCCTGTACAGGAATTGTAGCGCGTCCATCTTGCAGCTACTGCCGCCTCATGACGATGAAGACGTAGGCGAGGATAGCGGCCTCCAGCACGCCGATTCCGATCAGGAGCAGGATGCCCCGCGTCGTCGGCTTCTTGACCTGGATCTCCGAGATGAAGAGGAAGCCGACGATCGCCAGGAAGAGGAAGTAGAGCAGGGTCAGGTCGGCCTTGCAGAAGATGTGGATAAGCAGGATGACGGGGAACACGACCGCCGCGCTCGTGACGGGAAGGCCGGTGAAGACCTTGCGCGAGCCGGCCTCCGACCCCTGCCGCTCCTCCTCCGTCACGTTGAAGTAGGCCAGCCGTATCATCGCGGCGAGCGCGTAGAGGACGGCGATCGCCGTCAGCACGACCTTCGTGACCGTGGGCCTGTCCGCCAGGTGCAGGAACTTGAAGTCCGGGAAGATCGAGAATTCGATGCTGCTCCTCAGCATGGCAATCCCTATGCTGGCGGGCAGCACCCCGAACGCGACCAGGTCGGACAGGGAGTCTATCTGGATGCCGAACTTTTTCATCCGGCCTGTCCTGTCCTTCTTGGTGCGGGCGACCTTGCCGTCGAACGCGTCGCACAGGCCGCAGAACATCAGGAAGAACATCCCCAGGTAGGGATGCCCTATGTCGTTCAGGCAGAGCATGATTCCCGTCGTGGCGGAAATCATGGACAGGTAGGTGAGGACCACGGTGTAATCATAGAAACCAATCATAAGACATCCCCGGGGACGGACTCGCCCCCCTTGTTTTCCCGTATTCGGAGCAGTATATATCCGATAAGCACCGTGACGATGCTTATCATGCAGCATGTGTAGAAAGAGATTCCCCGGCTCAGCAGCGCGAGGGTGTAGGAGGACTCCTCGTCCAGGAACATCAGGTAGCCGTGGTACATGATGTACTCGGAGATGCCGACCGCCCCCGGCACGGGGATGAAGTTGGACCCGAGCACGACGTAGGTCTGGGTGGCGAAGACCTTCAGGCCGTCGGCGAGCCGCCCGTGCATCGCGTAGTAGCAGAAGACGGTGACCAGGACGTGCAGGGTCCTCTGTAGCAGGTTGAGCAGGTAGGTCTTCAGGAGGAGCCGTTTCCGCCCCGACAGCAGCTCCACGCACTCGTTGTACTTGGCGATCGCCTCATGGAGCTTCCCGTCGAGTTTCCTCGCCGTCCTTTTGCAGCGCAGCCTGTTCAGGACGGAGACGGCGATGCCGCCCATGCGGATCAGGAGCCCCTGCTTTTTCAGCAGGAGGACGAAGAACACGGCGAGCATGAGCATCATGAACACGCCGATCAGGATGACGGCCTTGCATGCCGGGTTGAATTCCATGAAGATGCCGGGGAAGAAAATCACCGACAGGAGGCCGAGCGTCACTATCGCGAGCGTGTACATCGTCAGGTTCAGGATGAGGGAGACGATGACCGCGCTCCCGGAGATGCCGTCCTTGTGCATGAAGTACGCGCTCGCGGGCTGGCCGCCGGTAGCGGAGGGCGTGATGGACGAGAAGTATATGTCGGCGGAGGCGTACAGGAATCCCCGGCGTTTCCGCGCGGGGTAGCCGAGCGTGCGAAGGATAAGGACGAGGGACCTTCCCTCGAAGAAGATGAAGCCCAGCATGCAGAGGGCGGCGAGCAGGAGCCATTCCAGGGACGAGCCCCGTATGTCCTGCCACAGCTCCGCCAGCGACAGCCCGCCGTTGTAGAAAAGCGCGATTATAGTGAGCACTGACAGGCAGAGCGTTATGACCGCCCACAGAATCTTCTTCCTCATAATTATGGAGGGGAGTTTAGCATATTTTAGGAGAAATGCAAAGCTCTAGAACACGGAGCGGGCATAAATTCCGGGCTTGCTCCCCCGGTAGTAGGCGGGCGCGACGTGGTCCACGTGCCAGCCCCCGTCGTAGAAGCCCGAGTCGTCGGCTGTGGGGCTTATGAAGATGACCTTGAGCTCCTTGCGCTCCGTGTCGTAGACGAACTCGTTGGACTGCCAGTCCTCCCCGGTCAGCCGCCCGTAGTCCATCTGGCTTTCCTTGGGCGTGTAGACCGAGATGCGGTAGCGGCCGCTCCTGAGACCCAGGTGGACGACGCAGCCCCCGGTGAAGCATCCCTTCCAGTAGGCGTGGCAGAGGCATTTCTCCTGCCAGGGGTTCGTGCGGATGTCGTAGTGCCATGAGTAGGACAGGGCGGTTATGCAGTCCCATGCGTCGTTCCCCTCCATGTCCGTGACCCGGATCAGGCAGGGGATGTCGTTCATGTCCCCCCGGTTCTCAGGCCTGTAAATCTCAAGGGCGGGCAGGGGGAGGAGGAAGAAAAGAAGCAGGGCAGGCAGAAGAAGGGCTCGTCTCACCCTCCTATTGTCGGCAGGAAAGCCGGGGAAGCTCACCTGCCGCGTCCGGCCTCTCCCCAGGGAATCAGGTGCATCCCTCCCAAGTCGAACCTGCCTTCCGCCTCCTCAAGGAGGGCATCCGTTCCGGCGAAGTCGAAGTCCCTGCCTTCCATCGGGCGGCATTCCCATACGACGGGCT
>JAFSSU010000214.1 GCA_017450845.1 Treponema sp. | reverse complement strand
TCGTGCAGGTGTTCACGATTGCCCTGCTGAACACAAATGCATTCCGGGCTGCAGGGGGCTTTTCTTTGGCCGGCCTGAAGGATTTTTTCTGCTGGCCGGCCGTCGCCCTCTTTGAAGCCTGCCTCGTCATCCTTTTCAAGACCAAGCTGCACCCCGTCGTCATCATCGCGCTCGGGGCAGTGTTCGGGGTGCTGTTTTTGTAGGACAGGCGGGGGGGGCTATCCCTTGACCGCGCCCGCCGTTATGCCCGTGTAAATCTGCTTCTGGCAGAGAAGGAAGACAATCAGGGCGGGGATAAGCGAGATGATGACCCCCGCGCAGATCAGGTTGTAGCGGCTGCCCATCGGCCCCGTGAAGGTGTAGAGCGAGATGGCGACCGTCCTGAGCTTCTCCGACTGTAAGTAGAGGTTCGCGGAGTAGTACTCGTTGTAGCAGCCCACGCCCTTCAGAATCATGCTCGTCACGATTGCCGGCTTGAGCAGGGGCAGGATGAGCCGCCAGAAAATCGTGAAGTAGTTCGCTCCGTCCATGATTCCGCTCTCGTCGAGCGATGTCGGGATGTTCTCCATGAACTGGATGAAGATGTAAATCGTTATGACGTCCGTGCCGCACATCATGATGATGTAGCCGTACAGGTGGTTGATGAAGCCGAGCGTCCCCATTATCTTGTAGACCGAGACCTGCATGGCGACACCGGGCAGCAGGGTGGCAAACAAGAAGAGGTTCCTTATGAGGGTATTCCCCCGGAACTTGAAGCGGTTCAGCACGTATGCCAGCTGCGCGCTTATCATGATGGACAAGGCGAGGACGAACACGAGCACAATCCCTGAGTTCAGGAAAGCCCTCCCCATGTGAGCTGAAGCGAATGCCTTGACGAAGTTCTGGAAGTGGACGACCTTTGGCAGCATCATAACCGACGTGGACTGGTACTCCGCGTCCGTCTTGAATGCCGTGATGAGGCAGGAGACGAGGGGAATCAGCGTCCAGAAGGCGAAGAACACCAGAATAAAGTATTTGACCGCGTTGGATATGACAACCCCGGCGGGGTAGCCTTTGCTGTGACGGACTGCGGACCCTTTCTGCATCATAATACCTCTCCTCCCGTCTTGCTTTCGGTTCCGGCATTGCGGAAAATATATTTGAAGAATACTTTCTGGAATATCGTCACGATGAAGATAATGCACAGAAGGAAGACCGCCATCGCCGAGGCGAGGCCCACCTTCTGGCTCGTGTGGGCAATCCTGTCCATGATGATGAAGTATGTCGCCGTGCCGTTCCCTCCTTTTGTAATGACGAAGGGCGGCTCGAACGCGCTGAGGGAGCCCGTTATGGAAAGGATTACGTTCAGCGTGATTATCGTCTTTATGCTCGGCAGGATGATGTGGCGGAACTGCTGGAAGCGGTTGGCCCCGTCAATCTCCGCCGCCTCGTAGAGAGAAGGATCCACCGACATTATCGCGCCGATGAAGAGCACCATGTTCTGCCCGAGATACCGCCAGAGCGAGGTGCCCACGAGCATGACGTTGTTGAGCCCCTTGGTCCTGAGCCAGTAGGGCAGGTTCTCCTCGGGAAAGCCGAACCAGCCGAGCACGGTGTCCAGCACGTAGCCGTGGGTAAAGAAGAACTTGAATATGAAGCCGACCGCGATTCCGTTTATCATGAAGGGGAAGAACAATACCCCCTTGAACAATGCCCCTCCCTTTGTCCTGAAGCTCAGCAGGGTCGCGAGGAGCAGGGCGAACACCAGCTGCACGATGGATCCGCCCATGTAATACAGGCTTATGGAGAGCGCGCCGAAGATGTCGTCGCGCGTGAATACGTCCAGGTAGTTCCTGAGCCCGACGAATGTCCTCTTGCCGATGTACTTCATCTCATAGAAGCTGAAGCCGACCATCTCCCCGAAGGGAAGGTATGTGAAGGTGAAGAGAAGCAGGAGGGGAATAATGATGAAGGCCCCTATTATGAGCCTCTGCTGCCCCTTCTGGCTTTTCAGATAGTCTATGATTCCTTTGCTTTTCATCCGTCAGGCTCCTGGTAGCTTTTAGCTGGCAGGCAGCCCCTCCCCTGTATGAGGGGAGGGAGCGCCGTCCTGTCTTTTTTTAGTTCGCGCCGTTGCGGGTCTGCGCGTCGGACCAGGCCTTGTTCCAGTCGGCCATGATGTCGTCGAATGACTTGTCCTTGTAGAAGGCGTGCTCGATGATTGCCTGAATCTTGTCGTTTCCGCCGTTGTTGATGTTCAGCTCTGAGTCCGCGTCAAGCTTTCCTTTCAGGTCCTCCTCGCCGGATTTTGCGGGGTTGTCCGCGACAAAGTCAATCCCGTCGAAGGCCGCGTAGACAGCGGGGTACTTGTTGTCGGACGCGGCAATCGGGATTCCGCCCTCGTTGTAGGCGAATCCTGACTTCTCGGTCATCCACTTGATGAAAATCATCGATGCCATCTTGTTGGTGTCGGAGGCCTTGACGTTGATTCCGAAGTTGTAGTCGGGGCCTGCGGAAGCGTACTGTTTGCCCTTCACGGTGATGGGGAATGACATGTAGCCTATGTCGTCCGGGTTGGGGCCCGCGCCCTGCATCTGGGTGTATGCCCATGAGCCGAGCACCATCGTGCCGATCTCACCGCGGTTGAGCATGCCCTTGCAGCCTTCCCAGTCGGTCGTGGTGTAGTCAGCCTCGATCAGTCCCTGCCTGGTCGCCTCGTAGAGCACCTTGTAGACATTGTAGGGGCCGGTCCCGTCGCCGGGGTCGGCGAATGGGTTCTTGGAGTGGAGCAGGGTGTTGTTCATGAAGTCCGCGCTGCCTGTCGCGGATCCGCCGATGTACGCGTCCCAGGCTCCCATCGTCCAGCCCGCCGCATAGTTGGTGTAGAGGGGGATGGCCTTGGTGCTTGCCTTTATCTTCTTGAGGCAGTCGATGAACTCCTCCGGGGTCTTGGGGAGCGTCGTGATGCCCGCGTCCTTGAAGACCTTCTTGTTGTAGAGGACTCCCTGCGCGTTTCCGGTGGACGGGATGCCATATACCTTGTCGCCGTAGGCCCACTGGTCGGCGAAGCGGACGACGGAGGAGACCTCGGACAGGGAGCCGAAGGGCAGGAAGTAGTTCTCGAGCTCCTTCTTGTCGATTGCGGGGATCATCATCATGTCGCCCCAGTCACCGCCCTGCAGGCGGAGAAGGGAGACGGACGCGTAGTCGGTTATGCCCTCGACGTTCACCGTGATTCCCGGGTAGCTCTTGTTGAACTCCGCGATGTACTTGGCCCAGGTCGTGCCGCTGTAGCCGGAGTCCAGCATGTCCGTGCGGTGGGACATGAGGGAGATGTTCGCCTTGATGTCAGTGCCGGTCGTTCCGAGCACTATGTCCTTGTAGTTCAGGACTGCCTGAACTGATCCCGGCTCGCTCCCGGAGCTGCTTGACCCGGAGCTTGATGCCGCCTCTTTGTTGGAACATGCCGTGCCCGCGAGGAGACAGGCAGCCGCCGTCAGGGTGAACGCTACTTTCGTTGTTATCTTCATATTTCCTCCAGTAAGTTAGGGAAAATTACTTAATTCCCGTAGGTGCTGATAAGTTAATTATAGCAGAAAGAACTAATAAGTCAACTAAAAAATTGGTTTTATAAGCGGATTTAGCTAAATTGTTGTTTCCGGGGGGTGCCCCGGACCCTTGTTTTCGGGGGAGGTCCCCCGGCCTCTGTTGTCTTCTGGGGGATTCCCCCCAGACCCCTTTTGTTTTGGGGGAAGGCAGATTTTTTAACGTTAAAAAATC
>JAFSSU010000213.1 GCA_017450845.1 Treponema sp. | reverse complement strand
CCGCATAGAGGTCGTATACCGACTGCTTCTTGCGGACGTTCCAGAGGGCATCCGCGCTCAGCCGCCAGTCCCCGAGCTCCGCCGTCGCCGCGAGCCCCGCCTTGTGCCTGCCTCCGATGAACACTCGCTCAAGCCCCATGCCGTCAAAGTCCAGCAGGCTCACCCGGGTCGCCTCTCCGTTGTGCGTGTAGCTTGCCCGCAGATGCAGGAAGGAAATCCGGGCGGAAACGTATACCCCCAGGGACCGGGTCGTCTTGTCCAGCATGTCATGCACGGTGGCCCCGGCCGTGACCAGGCCCCCTATGCCGTAGTCCGCCCCCGCGTTCAGGACGAAGGGGTAGTTGCCGGACTCATCCCAGTACCCGAATTCCGCCGCCCCGTTCGAGGGCCTGACGAACGTCTTGCTGCCGCTTCCCCCGTAGCCCGGCCTCGCGTACAGGCCGGGGTCATCCGGCCACCAGCTGTCCTCCACCTCGCCGTCAAGCCGGTTGGGGCTGCACGCGACGGCAAAGCCCATCGGCATCTCCGCCGCGACCCTGAGCCCCTCCAGGGGCGAGACGATCAGGCCGAAGCCGCTTCCCTGCAGGTCCGCCTCGTCCAGCCAGCGGCCTATGACCGCAAGGTAGCCGCCATCCGTCCGGACGCTCCGGTGCAGGTTCGCCTCCACGAAGCCGAAGGGGGCAAAGCGCACGTGCCAGTCCAGCCCCGTCCACGCGAAGGACAGGTCGTCCTGGTTCAGGGCGTGGTATGCGCTCCCCCACTCATGCGAATAGACCGACCAGTGCTGGCCCGCGTCAACGAGGGACAGCTCCGGGGCGAGCAGGAAGCCGAGCTTGTCCGACTCGTACTGGACGGCAAGCTTTTCCTGTATCCCCGCGAACTCGGAGTTGTAGTTCTGCTGCAGGACGTAGTACTTCCCGGCGTTGTTGTAATGCCTGCCGAGGGCCTCCACCAGGCCGGAGGAAATCTCGTTCCAGAAGCTGAGCCCCTGCGGGAGCCCGTAGTCGGAGGTGGACTGGGCGGATGCCCTGCCGGCTGAGCCTCCTCCCGCCACGGCGAGGATAGCCCCGAGCAGGAGGGCGCGGACAGTCTTGTGAGTCTTCGTTCTCATGGCACGTCCGTCCATCAGGGATTCCCGCCCGTACCGCCGGAGCCAGACCCGCCCGATCCGCCGGAACCGGGGTCAGACGGGTCGCCGGAACCAGAGCCTCCCGAACCGCCTGAGCCGGAGCCGCCTGAGTTAGGATAGGGCTCGACCCCCGGAACATACCTGAACAGATATGTGACCGAGGAACTCCATGAAAGCTGCTTGGGGAGCGGCTCATTGAACAGGACGGTCGACGACTGAAGCTCCACGTCCGCAGCCAGATTAAAGGTATAGGGATAGCAGTCGACAGTCTCATCATGCCATCCGTTCACGTCATCCCAGGTGTTGTGAATTACATCCGTCACCTTCGGCAGGGTGGGCGGAAGGGTTATCCTGAAGTCACACCTTTTTTCATTGTCAGGGCCGGTCATCACCGCATAGTCAGCATCCCCGTTGGCAAGAGGGGCTGCGGGCGTATAGCTTGCATCCGGTGTCAGCGTCCACCGGCAGGAGAGAGTGCACCGGGAAGTGACATTCGTGTACTTGTCAGGATCGCCGGCAGGCAAATCCTCGTCCTCTGCCCAGATTATCACGTTGAAATACGATGACTCAGTCGTCTGCCCCTGCCGCAAGGTGACAGGATAGGTGCCCGTGCTTCCGTCACTCTTCGTATAGTATTCCCCGGGCCCGTAGCGCAAAGACGATTCATAGGTCTGGTCTGAGGAGCTTACCCAGTATATATGTATCAGCGGCTTGTAACGCTTCGGGGGCGGCGCAGGAGGAGTCACGGGGGCAGCCGCAGGTGACACAGGTACCGGAGCCGGGGCCGCCGGTGCGGGCGCGGGCTTGCTCCCCCCTCCCCCGCTGATTCCGTAGTAGCGCGTGTCCGGGTCGTCCCCGATGAAGTCGTCGCTTGAATGCGAGCAGGACGAAAGCCCCACCATCAATACCATGCCGAGCAGGACGAAAACCACTGCCACGGCCGCCATGAACACTCTTTTTGTCATACCGTCAAGTCCCGAAAATTTGAAATCCGCCCCTTCTCCGGGGCAAAGGCATTATCGCCATCCTGCCGGAACAAAACTAGAGTACAACGCACGGAATTTTAGTGAGCTGAAGGGAATTTGCAGGAAATCCGCAAAAAAAAACGGCATCCCGCACTTATAAGGTCACGTGGCGTGCACGGCTGCCACTTGCCTATTTCATTGTTTGGCCATATAATGGAAGAGTGTCACAGCTGTACATAGTGGGGACCCCGATCGGGAACCTCGGGGACATAACATACAGGGCATTGGAGACTTTCAGGGCGGTGGACGTGATAGCGGCCGAGGACACGAGGCACACGCTCCAGCTCCTTACCCACT
>JAFSSU010000212.1 GCA_017450845.1 Treponema sp. | reverse complement strand
CCCGCGTAGTGGTACAAATGGCAGTTTGTCGTGAGAAGCCCGGTTCCGTGTCCCATAACGTGCGCACGCCCTTTCATTCCGTGAACGCGACCTCCACGCTCCCCGAGGGCAGACGCTCGTTCGGGGCTATCTCGACTATGTACCCATGACCGCCCGTGGACAGGGCGGGGATTCCCCCTGACGCGGTGTCGCGGAAGGTCGTCTCAAGGCTTCCGTTCAGGTACACGGAGATGTCCCCGCCGGAGGCGGACACCCGTATCGTGTTCCTGACACCGTAGCCGCTTTGCAGCAGCCCGCTGCTTTTCCAGTCCTGTATGACGGTTTTCTTGCCAGCGAGGTACTTGGCTATTGTGTACTGCTGTTTGGTGTTCACCATGACGGCGAGGAAGTAGAAGCTGCCGCCCTTGCTCCTGACCGCGAATATAAGCCCCTGCCCGGCGGTCCCGCTCCCCTGCCTGCGGCAGACGGTCGCGGACGCCGTGGAGGACGTGGACGTGTCCATAATCTTCCATTCGGCATGCCCCGCGGGGTTAAGGTAGGCGGGATCGCTGGTCCTGAAGAGGACTTCCGTGCCCCCGCCCGGTGCCGGAACTTCCTCGAACAGCACGGTGGACGGGGGAGGGTCGTCCCTGCGGGAGCCCTGGGAGCGGTACGTGACGCCGGACTCCGGCCTCTCGTACCAGTCCTGGTCCTGCGGCACCTCGCATGACAGCAGGAGGAAAAGAAAGGGCAGCAGCGCGGCGTGCGAGGGCCTCATTTGTACACCTCCTCGGAAAGCTCCATGCGGTAGGCGGGGACGGCGGAGCCGGGAACCCCGCCGAACAGCTTGCCCATGTCCGGGTATATCCTGAAACAGACGCGGCGGTCATGAAGCTCCGTGTTCTCTATGACTATCTTGGTCCTGTTGCCGACCTCCCTGGGGAGCCCGCCCTGCTCGGCGAACAGGAAACAGGTCTCCGCCACGCTGCTGTCTATGTCCAGCTGCGAGAATTCGACGTAAGCCTTGCACAGAGGCTTGAGCCGTATGTAGTACCAGTCCTCGTCCTCCACCGCCCTGTCCCTGTAGATGAACTGACCGCAGGGCATCGTGGCCGTTATTATCCGCAGCATCTCCGTGGCCGTGCCGGGGCTTCCGTTCGGCTCGTTGAGGTCGTTCTGCCTCGCGGAGACCACCGCGCAGGCGCAGTCCGACCCCTCGAACCTCCTGTTGCCCCGCGTCTTGTCCAGCCTGTACAGGACCCGCCTCTGGTCGTCGTTTGCCGTGAACGTGTCGGCGTATGACGTGGCGGTGCCGGAATATATCTCAGTGAACGTCTCCGTGCCGTCGTCGTCCGCACGGAGCAGCGCGTATGTGTCCGCGCACTCGTCGTAACCCCATGAGAGCTTGACGACGCAGGGGACGGAGTAGCAGTCCGCCGCCGGTGTCTCGTCGTATGGGTCATCGTAGCTTCGGAACAGCTCGGAGACGTCGCCGTTGGAGCAGGAGGAGAAAACGAGCGGGAACAGAAGGAGCGGAAGTATTTTTCCTGTGGCTCTCATGTCCGCCCCCTACAATGCCACCGTTATGCCGGCGGAGGGGCTGAACACGTCCGGGAAGCCGTCCGTGATGAACCAATCGTATTCAAGCTCCGCGAAGAGCGACAGCCTCCCCTTGGTCTTGAAGCCGTACCCTGCTGTAAAGGCGACGGCAGTCCCGCGCCGGGTAGAAGTCTTCTTGTCGTCATATTTGGGCGAGAAGGTGTACAGCTCCAGTGCCCAGAGCGGCCCCGCCCCGAGGCAGACGCTGTGCTGCCTTGTTATGTTGAGCCGGGCAAGAATCTGAGGCTGTATGCCAACCACGTTGCACAACGCCTTGTAGGTCTCCTGGTTCCCGGCCCCTATTCTCCAGTCGAACATGACGCGCCCGTACAGGCGGAGAACGCCGTCCTCTGGCGTTTTACCCGCTCCGACCGGGTACAGCTCGGCTCCCGTGCGGGCTGCCGCGACCCCGGTGACGGTCTCCTGCCAGCCTTCGTCAGTGAACGCGAACCATCCTGCGGACACGGGGATGCGGACGTTCAAGTCGGTCCCGCCATTGTTTCCGGCGATTTGGGCATGGGCGTGGCTTGTCAGTAAAAATGCAGAAAAAACAAGGTTCAGGGCAGCCATACGGATATGACCGCCCCAGTTAAAATAAAATTTCATTATCAATAGTCTCCGTCAAAGAGATTATGTAAAATTTCAGTCCTTGTCAAGGGCTTTTAAAGAAATGAAAGCAACTCAAGATTTTTTCGCTGTGCAGGAACTCGGTATTTTTTCGCTTCTTTCCGGGGAGCGAAAAAGTCCCGGGTTCCGGAACT
>JAFSSU010000211.1 GCA_017450845.1 Treponema sp. | reverse complement strand
GGATTTTTTTCGTCTCTGTCCTCCCAGAAGCACTTTTCGCCACAGTCAAAGAGCAGCGCATTGGTCTTGTCTATATCGTAGCCTTTGGTCACGCAGTATTCTATGATTCGCTCCCGTCTGCTCGACGGAACAAGTACATGGCCTGCAAGCGCGAGAAAGTTCTTATATTCGTCAATGGGGAGCCTTAGCGCAAGACCGAGGGCAAGGACGGCTTCCTTCGGAGAAATATGCAGCTGGTCTTTCCTGTTTATGAGCTTTGAAAAACTCTTGTTGTCCATGAAAGCCTTTTTGTAGACATCGGCATTCCCCAGCCCTCTGTCCGCAATCATCTGAAGCAGGGTATCACTGAAATTCTTTTGAGGCTTCGTTTCAGCAAGAAAAGCGTCAACGCTGCCGGGCATTCGCCCCGTTAATGTGCCGGCCTCTGCTTTCCTGTCCGCAAGCCCCTCATCATCAGAGGCTGCCCCCCTTTCGTCCTGTTTGTTTTCTCCCTCCCCGGCCGAGTTCTCATGCAGGAAGTCCTCTATGTCGTCGAACAGCTTCTTGGAAACAATGTTGGACTCGTCGTCATAGACCACGAGGATTACGTCCATCTCGTGTTCCAAGAGGAATGCGTTTATCTCATCGAGCGCGACCCGCAGGGCGAGCTCCTTGGGAAATCCGTAGGTTCCCGAGGAAAGCAGGGGGATGGCAAGGCTCTTGCAGCCCAGCTTCGCGGCGAGGGCGAGGGAGTTCCTGTAGCAGTTCCGAAGGATTTCCTCCTCGCCGGACTTTCCGCCCTCGTACCATACGCCCACCGTGTGGATGATGTACTTTACGCCGTGTTCCTTGAGGGCGAAGGAATTCGTCTCGCGGGCTTGTCCTCTCGGAATCTCACCTATGTCAAGTCTGGCCACAAGGAGATCTTTCATTCCTGCCGCCTCATACACGGCGGTATCAGTCCCCGCCCCCACGACAGGCCGTGGGTTCGCCGTGTTCACGATCGCGTCAGCCCGGACCTTGGTGATGTCGTTCCGTTCTATCCTAAAAGCCATGAAGCTATTATAGCACAGAAACAGCGGCAGGAACAGGCTTTTCACGCGTCCGGGTGACCTTTCGCACGCGTCCGGGTGACCTTTCGCACGCGTTCGGGTGGCGTTTCTCACCCGACCGGGTGACGTTTTTCACGCGGGCGGGTGCGGGCTTTCACGCGCCCGGGTGGAGCAGACATACAACTTGAACGTAAGCCAATGACTAACCGTAAGAAGGAGCCGGGCAGCTCTGAGAGACAGGGAAGATTGCAATCTATTTCTGAACGGCCAGCTTCTTAAGCTCCTCGTCCGTGAGCTCGCGGTACTGGCCGGCTTCCAGAGATGGGTCAAGCTCCAGACCGTTCATGCGCAGGCGCTTCAAATAGGCGACCTCGTTGCCGAGGGCAAGGAACATCCGCTTGACCTCGTGGTATTTGCCCTCGTATATCGTCAGCTCGCACTCGGAAGGGGAAAGCCACGCGCACTCCGCGCCAAGGCAGTCCGCCGCCGCCTCGCTGCCTTCCGCCTCTATGTGAATCCCGGCTTTCAGCTTCTCCGTGCAAACGGCCTGTTTTTCCGGCGGCACATCATCACGCAGGCGGACAAAGTAGGTCTTGGGAATCCTGTTCTTGGGGGCGGTCAGGAAGTGGTTCAACGCCCCGTCGGTCGTCAGCACTAGAAGGCCCTCGGTGTCAACATCCAGCCGCCCGATCGAGGCGACCGTCCCGCCGAGGAATTTGCCCAGATACTTTTCGTCAAGAAGATCGAACACGGTCTTGTGCTCGCCGCACTTGGTCGAGCAGACGTAGCCCGCCGCCTTGTTCATCATCAGGTAGACATGACGGATGACGCGCTGCTCCTCGCCGTCCACCGTTATCCTGTCAAGGGTGACGCTCACGTGCGCGTCGGGCAGCAGCTCGGTCCTGCCGTTCACGCTGACAGCCCCGCTCCTGATAAGATGCCTTACCGTCTTGCGGGAGCCGAATCCGTTGTTGGACAGAACTTTGTCCAGCCTTTCCTTGTCCTTTGCTTCTTTCATGGAAGAGAGTATAACGCAAAAGTCCTACAAGGGGAAGTTGCAGGCGGCCCTGTGCCCGTCAGAAATCTCTGTGTCCGGCGGGATCCTGTCAAAGCATGCGCCTTGCGCCCGCGAGCAGCGGGGAGCGAAAGGACAGGGCGGTTTGGGCTCGGTCACGGCAGGTACCCTTCCCCCTATGCAGTCAAGGGGCTCGCCTTTCTTGTCCCGTGACGGCACGGCCGCGAGCAGGGCCTTTGTGTATGGGTGGGCAGGCTTTCCAGTCACATCTGCCGTGCTCCCGGACTCGACTATCTTCCCGGCATACATGACAGAAATTCTCTCGCACAGGCTGGAGACGAGCCTGAGGTCATGGGATATAAACAGGATTGCCGTCCCATATTCAGCGTTAATCTTCTTGAGGAGCCCGGTGACCTGCTCCTGCGTGAGGACATCCAGCGCGGTGGTCGGTTCGTCCGCAATCAGGAGCTTGGGATGGCATATAGCGGCGGAGGCAATCATGACGCGCTGCCGCATTCCGCCGGAAAGCTCATGGGGGTATTTCCTCATCAGTGCCGCGGGCTCCTCCAGGTTCACGGCGGCAAGGGCAATCTCGACCTGCTTGTCAAGGGCTTTGCGCCCAAGCACGCTGTGAAGGCGCAGGGACTCGCCCACCTGCTCACCGATCCGCATGAGCGGGTTCAGGCTGGTCATGGGTTCCTGGAACACCATGCCGATGTCCCGGCCATATATCTCAAGCCTGTCCTTCTCCGTTAGCGAAGAGAGTTCCTTCCCGTCAAACACGATTCTTCCGCCGCTCTGCACGGCTCCCCCATCCAGGAGCCCGCAGGTCGCGAGCGCGGTCAGGCTTTTCCCGCAGCCGCTCTCGCCGACGAGGCCGAGGATCTCTCCCTTCCCCATGCAAAGGCTTATGCCGTCCACGGCAGGGTACATGCGACCTCCAGAGGCCTTTATGCAGACAAGTAGTTTTTCGATGGAAAGAAGCTCTCCGCCCGGCATATCAAATCCTTATACCCCAGCCCCGGTAAGTTTCCGGAGCCCCTCGCCCAGGCAGTTGAAGCCGACTACGGCAAGGACGATTACAGCCCCCGTGCTGGCGGCATACCAAGGAGACTTGAACACCAGGTTCTGCGCCTCGCTGAGCATCCAGCCCCAGCTGGGCGTGGGAGGCTGTATGCCGAGCCCAAGGTAGCTCATGCTGGACTCCGCGAGGATCGCGTTTGAAAGCCCGACTATAATCGACGGAAAAAGAAGGGGGAAGACATTGGGATATACGTGCAAAAAGAGTATGCGGGGCACGGAACAGCCGTACACCCTGCATCTCTGGACAAAATCCGTCTCCCTGTATTTCAGGGTACCAACCCTGACTATGCGCGTGAAGCTCGGCGTGAACATTATCACGAGGGCAACTATGATCGTCAGCTTGCCCCAGTCCAATACGGTGACGACGACGAGCGCGATGAGAATTCCAGGAAAAGATGTCAGCGCATCCACCACCCGCATGATTATCTCGTCGGCCACCCCCCCGAAGTAGCCGGATGTCAGCCCCAGTATGCTTCCGGCGAGGGAACTCAATGCAACGGTGCTGACAGCGACAAGGATTGTGAACCGTGCCCCGGTCATCAGGCGGCTGAAGATGTCCCTTCCCAGGCTGTCTGTCCCCGCAAGGTGCGCCAGCGATGGGGGGCAGCTCCTGGAAGCCGTGTCGATGGCATTTATGCCATAGGGGGTATAGAAAACGCTGACAAGGGCGAGGAGCAGGATAAGCAGCACCAGCACGGAGCCGAAATAGAGCTCGAAGCTTCCTTTTCTCATAAAGCTATGCCCAGGTGCGGCATATCCGCCGAAATTTTCTTTTTGAACTCGTCGGCGACTATCTTGACCAAAAGCTGGATGTTCTTGCGCATCGTCTCCCGGGAGGATTTGGGCAGGGCATCCAGGGTCTTCTTCATACCGACAAGGCTCTCGAACCAGTTCTTGGTCAGGTCAAAGTTCGTCTTGGCGTTGCTCCCCTCGAGAACCTGGAAGACGGACTCGACAAAGACTTTCTTCTCCTCCGTCGAAAGCGTCCTGAACCACTCGTTGAGAGTCTTACCAACGAACTCGCTCTCGTCGCCCAGCTTGTCGCACACAACGAAGGAGAGCGGGCCCGCCTGCCAGCTGAAGGGGTCATGCTGCATCACCATGTCCTTGAGCTCGTTCTCCACCGTGACGTAGTTGCCGCCGTTGGAGAAAAGCATCCCCACTATGGAAAGCCTGGGCACGAAGGTCCTGATCCTGTCCGCGACGGCAAGATAACCCGGGCTGCTAAAGAAGTCTTCCGGGAATCCCGGCCCGTCGTTGTCGTATACGGTCAGAATCCTTTTCTGCAACTTGCCCTCGGCCTTTGCCGCCGAGTAGAGGGCGAGGTTCCCGCCTTTGGAATGTCCTCCCAGATAGAAATTTCCCTTAAGGGCCTCCGCGGCCGCGCCGAAATAGGCGAGCGCGTCAAGCTGGGCGGGCACGCTGTCCATGTATGCGAGCTGGCAGTCCTCCTTCCAGCCGACTATGCTGTCGTCCGTCCCCCGGTAGGCTATGAAATTCCATGTCCGTCCGCATGAGAACGTGACAGCCGAGAACTGCTCGTCATTCAGCTCGTCTATCTTGTTTATGAAAGCGGAGACCTCAAGCTCCCCGAAACGCCTGGACTTGCCTGCCTCCTTGAGCAGCTCAGGGCTGAGAGGGTTGATGACCGCGCCCATGTTGCTGCGCTCCTCATAGTCAGGAGCCGCCTCAAATGCCTTTGCCAGCTTCGCGAGGGTCAGACTTTTTTCCTTCGTTTTTGCGAAATCCGGGCGGACCAGTCCGTCAAACTTCATGTAACTCAGCTGGCAGAGAATCAGCGCGTCCACCTCGTTCAGCGGACAAGCCCCGAAGTCCAGGTCCCCCCGCCAGGCAAGGTAATCCATCATGTTAGACATTCTTTAATTATATCAGGAAAACAGGCGGGCGGGAAGGGGTCGCCCCTTTGACCTTTTCCCCCATCTCCGCTATACTTGCCCAATGCTTTTCAAATACCTTGCTATTTTCTTCATATCAATGATTCCCCTCATCGAGCTGCGCGGAGCCATTCCCGTAGCCACAGCATGGGGGCTCATCAGCACGGACAACATCCCGCACCTTGTCGCGATGTATGCCCTGTGCATAGCCGGAAACATGCTGCCCGTCCCCATAATCTACCTGTTCGCGCGGAAATTCCTTGAGTGGGGGCAGGACAAAAAACTGATCGGAGGGATATGCCGCTTCTTCCTGGTCAAGGGAGCAAAGGCGGGGAAGAAGCTTGAGGCCAAGGCGGGCAACGGCATGTTCATTGCCCTCCTGCTGTTCGTAGGGATTCCCCTGCCCGGAACCGGGGCATGGACGGGAACCCTCGCAGCGAGCCTGCTCGACATGAAGTTCAAGCCGACAATTCTCGCCGTGATGGCGGGGGTCCTCCTCGCGGGCATAATCATGCTGCTCGCCAGCCTGGGCGTGCTCGGGGCCGCCGGGGCTATCCTGGGATAATCCCTTATTCCTGCCCGCCCTGGCAGATGACCATGCGGTAGCTGCGCTTGCCGCTCCGCTCAATGTGAAGCCTTCGTCCGCCGGGCTTTCCGTTTCCGCCGGGGGAGCACAAGAGCTTCCGGAGCTCGCTGATGTAGGAATAAAGGACACCCGTCTTGCGCTCGGAGTATTCGTTCCAGAGGTCGCTGCAGATGTCCTCCTCCATGACGTCCTCGCCGATCCGGTCATAAAGGTACTTAAGCACGCGGAAGCGGGAGTTGTGGATGCCGTACTGATTCTTCAGGCCCTCCAGGAAAGTGTTCTTGTCCTCCTCCGCGTCCTCCTCATCGTTTATTTCGGGAGGCTCGTTCAGCAATCGGACATACGGCATAATGTCAGGAGAGCTTATGATTTCGTCTATCTGGGTAAAAAGGCGGACAAGCCCCGCAACCTTCTCGTCCGGTATATAGGATTTTATGTGCCTGACAATCTTGTTGTACCAGTATTCCGCCCGGTGCCCTGACTTGGCGAACGGCGTATTGTAGTAGATGAAGGGGACGACGCTCTCCATCTCCACCATCTTCTCGAAGGGATTCAGCTCATCGTTCAGGAAGGACAGGTAGTCCGCCATAAGGAGGTCAATCCGGACAGGCCCCTCGTCATAGGCTGCCTCCATGAACTTACGCGCGTTCGTAAAGGTCTGGACGATGTAGTTGTACTTGGAGCGGAGCCGGGAGGCAATGCGCTCGCCGACCTTCTCCTGCGTGGTAAGGAGCAGTATTATCATTTCGCCTTCTCTTCCTGCTCAGCCGGGCGGGAAAGCGGAATCTCAACGATGAGCGTGTCCTGATACCACTGGGTCTTGAGCCCGGTACTGAACTCCTTGCTCTCATAGCCCTCGCACGAGGCACGGACGTGGACGGCATCCTCACCGGCAAGGAAATCCTCGCCCGCCTCTCCGACGGGAACCCACTTGCCCTTCCTGTCCTTTATCTCAAAGACAACGCCTTCCGTTATGTCCCTTCCCGTCTCCGCGTCAACTGCATGGGGCTGGATAATCTTGGTCCGCCGCTCCCCCTTGAAGGAGTCGAAGTCCAGCACGAGCTTGCGCCCCTGCTCCAGGCTGACGCTCTTCCAGTAGACGTAGGGGCCGAGCGCGATTTTCACCAGGTAGTTCCCTGCCTTCAGGTGGACAGGCCGGGTCACATAGCGCAGTACCTTGCCCGAGGAGTTTTTCTTGTCCTCGAAGAAACGCCTCTCCTTGTTCAGGTAGTCCACATCGGGCGCGCTCTCCGCGTCGTGGAAGATGTACGCGGTCGCAGGAAGGTCGCTCGCATAGCTGCCCCCGCTGTATTCGGTCTTCTGCGGAACCTGTATCTCCAGCTTCATCGAGGCGAACCAGGGGCTGAGGATTGTCTCATGGAAAAGGCCGGTCACGTAGCCTGCCGCGGCAAGGACAAGGACGGAAGCGGTCACGACGGCTATAATCGTCCCCTTATATTTGGAAGAAAGTGCTGACAGGTCAACTGTCTTTCCGTTCTTGAATTTGAGATGATAATAGTTGAGCCTGTTCTTGCTGGCGACGGAAGCCTTGAGCGCGGACTTGAGGTAGCCCCGGGTCTGCGGGCTGAACTGCCCCAGGTATCTGTTGACGGCCTTGATGACCGCATCCATGTCCTTGTAGCGCTTCTCCTTGTCCTTCGCCATCATCTTGACGATCAGGTGGTTCACTGAGACGGGGATGGTCTTGTCGCGCTCGGAAGGCTTTATGTAGTTGCCCTCCTTGACTTTCGCCATTATCTCGTTGGCGTTGGAGCCGACGAAGGGCTTGTCCGCGAAGAGCATCTCGTAGAGCATGACCCCCATCGAGTATATGTCGGTCTTCTTGTCCACCTTGCTCGTGTCGTCTATCTGCTCCGGGGACATGTAGCTAGGGGTCCCCATCTTGGTGCCAACCTGGGTCTCGAAGGAAGACGAGAAGGTCTGCTTGGCCGATGACGAGTCCTCCTCGTCAAAGTCCTTCTCGCTGCCGGAGATACCGAAGTCCGTCAGCTTTACATCGCCGTCCTTGGAGATAAGGACGTTGTCGGGCTTGATGTCCCGGTGGATGATGTTCTCCTTGTGGGCGGCCCTCAGTCCCTTGCAGATGTCCAGGAAGATGTACATGGCGAGGGAGACGGGAAGCCCCTTCTGCTTTTCTATGAGGTTCGAGAGCGACATTCCGTCCACGTACTCCAGCACGATATACTCGGAATTCCCCTCCTTGAGGAATTCGTATGTGCTGACGACGTGCCGCTCGTAGCGCAGCTCGCGCAGGATTTTGACCTCGCGCTTGAACCTCTCGCGGGCATCCTTCTTGCGGATTTTCAGTTCCTTGATGACGACCCTGTCCTTTTTCTTGGGATCCAGGACCGTATCGTAGGCAAGGTACACCTTTCCCTGACCGCCCTCGGCCAGCAGGTCGGTCGCCTGGTACTTGCCGATGTTCATCGGCACGAATGTGCTTTTCTTGTCTGCCGAGGAGACCGTCCTGGACTGGCCCGCGGGCCGTGAGGATGCGGCAGCCGGCCGAGAAACCGCCGCTGTGCTCCGGGGCGCAAGCCTGGACTGCGGGGCCGCAACTTTCGTTTCGTTCATATTTTCCCACCCATGAAACCTAAAAAGCCTGGCTTTTGCAGGTTCCTAAACTTTATTCAAATGAAATAAGAATCCTATCCATTCACAAGGGGTATGATGCACTTCTTCAAC
Organism: Treponema sp.; assembly: GCA_017450845.1. GTDB lineage: Bacteria > Spirochaetota > Spirochaetia > Treponematales > Treponemataceae > Treponema_D. The sequence goes on along the minus strand of JAFSSU010000211.1, from coordinate 11,416 downwards.
CATACCCTCATGTCGAGGGCCCCTTTCTCCAGTTCGGAAAGCCTGTCCGCCGAAACGTAGGCTACGTTCATCTTGTCGGGGTTGTGAATCTGCACGTAATGCCCGTCCTGCCTGAGGGCAAAATTCCCTTCCACAGGCCTGTGCCCGCCGAACCAGAGGGCATCTTCCGGCCGTCCGCCCGTAAGAGAAGTGAATATGCCGGCGACGCTCCCCTCCTCCGCCTCGCCGTTCGGAGTCCATGTGAAGGCAAGGACCACATCGTTCCAGTTTGCCCCATGGTAGTTGATGATCTCGTCCCTGCTGAACTCGTATGCGGGCTCGGCGTGGCTTACGCAGAAGCGGTCAAAAGCGGCGACGATAGGCAGGGAAGTCTCATAGTCGCGCATCAAATCCAGGACGTCCGCGCCGTAATATTCCAGCATGAAATCCTTGACCATCTCCCCTTCCATTGCGAACTTGCGGAAAGCATGGTTCCCCTCCCCGTCCTCGTTCTTTATGTTCTCATGGTTGCCCTTGAGGAAGTGGAAGTGCTTGGGGAAGGCAATCTTAAGCTCCATCACGGACATCACCGTGGACAGGCAGAGCCGCATCTCCTCCTGCATGGAGGGGCAGTCGCGCCAAAGATTCTTATCCTGGCATCCAGACCTCCACTCAGTCCAGGCCGCGAAAGAATCCATCCAGCGGACATAGTCGTCCTTCCAGAGTTCGCTGTCGTTGTCCATTCTCTCGGCCCGGACGACATCGCCATAACGCTCTGTGTGGACCCCGTCGCCGACGCAGACGACGATGATGCTGCCCTCGCCCAAGGCTTCAAGCACGCTCCTGCCGGCAAGGCCGTCCGGCCGGAACTTCAGGAGCTTAATCAAAAAATCGGGACGCGCATGTAGGTCAGGAACTATGATGACAGGAAGCCTCTCTCCCCTGAAGTCCAGAAGACCACCGGCCTCGCCGTCACTGCCGCAAGGCCTGTAGGAGGAATCCTTCTTCGCTAAGAAATCTTCGAGGATAGCAGTCAAATCCGCGCTTGCGGGAAGCTTGTCCACAAACCGGGCAAGCTTTTCTATGGTCAGCATCAGGACGGCACGCCCTAGGACATCACTATCGTCTCGCCGCCAACGGTAATCTTGGCCCCCGGGTTCAGCCTGACATACTTGTCCGGCGGAATGCGGCTGCCATCAAGGAAGGTCCCGTTGGTGGAATTCTCGTCCTTAAGGAAGTAAGCGTCCTTTATCTTCTGGATGACGCAGTGGTGGCGGCTGGCAAGCTTGTTATCAACGATGACGTTGTTGTCGCTGTCACGGCCAATCGTAATCTTGGCCGCAAGCGCTATCTTCTTCTTGTTGAACATCAGGAACGAAAGCTCGCCCTTCTTCATCTCGCTGAGCTGCTGCCCGACCGGGCTGCTTGATACAATGGTTGTTTCCGGCATGAACCTACTATATCACGGACAGACGAATTTAGCAAGCTTTTTTCACCTTTTGATCATTCCTCAGCCCCCCGCAGGGTGGGATTGAAGGCATCGCGGAGACCGTTGCCGAATTCGTTGAAGCAGACAAGGAGCAGGGATATGAACGCGCCGGGGAAGAAGACCGTGTGCGGGTAAGACGCGAGGGCATCCTTCGCGCTGTTGAGCATGGTTCCCACGCTGGTCATGGCATCGCTGTCAAGGTTTACTATGCCGAGGTATGTCAGGTTGGCCTCGCTGAAAATAACGCTCGGAATGCGCAGGACGGATGCCGTGATGATGAAACCCGCCGCGTTCGGCAGGATGTGGCGGAAAATCAGCCGCCAGTCCCCCGCCCCAAGAGTCCGGGAGGCGTTCACGTAGTCCTGCCCCTTGAAGCGGTAGAACTGCGCCCGGACCGTGGACGACACGCCTATCCATCCATAGAAGATGAAGGCAAAGAAGAGGGCGACGATGGGACCGAGCTTCTTGGCGAGGTATATCTGGAAGAGGACCATCGTCACCTGGGTCGGAACCTCGTAGATTATGTCCTTGACCCGCTCAAAGAAAAGGTCGAACGCGCCGCCGTAGTAGCCCTCGGCCGCCCCGATGATGATTCCCAGGAGCAGGTTTATGGCCGAGACGGACAGGGACAGGATGAGCGAGAGCCTCGCCCCGTGCGCAAGCCGCGTGAAGATGTCGTAGCCTGCCATATCCGTGCCGAACAGGAAGGACGGCTCCCTCCCGTTCTTATAGTAGTACCACTCGCTGTACAGGACGCGGGTCTCATACTGGCTGCCCTTCATCCGGCTTATGTAATAGGCAAGCCCATCCGGCGAAGAGGAATCGGCAAGATAGATGTCCTGTAGATTCCCCTGCCCGTCCGTGACTGCCACGCCTTTCGCGTCGGTCTGGAACCATGCGTTCATGTCGTTCTTGTAGGGCTGGAACTTCACCTTGTCCTGGTCTATGACCGGATAGAAAAGCTGCCTGCCGCTCGCTTTTTCCCACGCCCTCGCCTCGACCCACTCTGCCGAGGTCAGGAGCATCTTGACGTAACCGACACGGGCATAGCTGTCCAGCTTGAGCGAGTAATAGGTCTGCCTGCGCTTGGCGACCTCTTTCTCTACCTTACCGTAACTCTTCATCACCGCACCGGGAATAGCGCTGTAGTACTGGAAGCTGACGGCGTTGACCTCCAGCTTGCGCCCGCCGTCCCAGAAGCCCAGGCGCGAGAAAAAGCGGCTCCTGGGCGTGACGTAGGCATAGTAGCCGTCCTTGTCGGACATGGAATAGGGAGAAAAGAGCGGGGCAAAGAAGGCATAGAAGGCCAGGAGCATTATGATGACAAAGCAGACAACCGAGCCCCGGTTCCTGGCAAAGCGGGAAAGAGCGTCCTGCATGTAGCTGATGCTCTTTGTCGTGAGCTTCACGTCCCCAAGCGAGGTATCCCGCTGGACAAAGGCGAATTTCTCCTTGGGGACATCCGGTATTCCCCGCGCGCTTACGTCCTGGATGTTTTCTTCCATAGAGGAGAGTATATTACAATATCTGCGATTCTTCAAGGAGGAATCCCGCCCTGTCATGGCCGGGATAAACGAGGGTGTCCGGGGGAATTTCTTTGTAGATACGCCTGAGGCTCCGCATGATCCTCTCCTCGTCACCACCGGGCAGATCAGTCCTCCCCCATGAGCGGTAGAAGAGGGTGTCGCCAGAAATCAAAGTCTTCTCCTGTGCGGAATAGAGGACGCAGGAACCTTCGGTGTGGCCGGGAGTATGCATGACGCGCCAGGGCGTGCCATATCCGGCAAAAAGCTCGTCGCCGTCGGACATCAGATCGGTCGCCGGGCAGAGGCCGGAGACATACGGGAGGAATTCCATGAAGCCCATCAGCGAGAGATGGCGGGCCTGCCTCTCCCCTCCCCTCTCACCGATGAAGGAGGCATCGTCCGCGTGAATATAGACCTTCAACTCCGGGCAGAGGCTTTTCAGAAAGCCGATTCCGGCCACGTGGTCGAAGTGCCCGTGAGTCAGGACGACGGCCACCGGCTCAAGCCCCTCCGCCTCCAGATAGCGGCTGACGGAATGTTTGTCATGGGAAAAATCACAGCATGCGGGGTCCACGATGAAGACCTGCCGCCCCGCCGGGCTTCCCAGCGGGACGACGAGGCTGTTCGTGCCGAACGGCCCCGTGTGGATCAGCGAAATCAATATGCCGCACCCGTCCCGAAGTGGGAGGTCACCTGCCCGTCCTCGGTCGTCGTGGAATACTGGTCGGCAGAACCGGATGAGTCTCCGGATGACTGGCGGGCGGCGAACGCGCTCTGCTCCTCGCTTATCCTGGAAGTCTCGCTGCTCTCGGTCACGCCGTAGGAGACGTTGGAGACATTCTCGGGAATCTTCTCCTCGGCATCGTATCCGTCATCCGACATGGGAGCCTGCTTCTCCGGCTCGGAATATGAAGAGGCTGCGACCGGCCTCTCGCCGGAAGGCTCTCCGGCCTCAGCGTCGAATCCCTCGCCCTTCTTGGAATAGCTGACGGACAGCTTGCGGCCACGGTAGTCATAGTCGTTCAGGGAGCTGATGACCTTGTCGCAGTCCTCCTTGAACAGCTGGACGAAGGAATAGTTGGCGAGGACGCGGATGTCCCCGATCCTCTCCCTCTGGAGCCCTGCCACGCTGACCAGGAGGCCGACGAGGTCGCGGGGGTACACCCTGCGGTTGCGCCCGATGGAGATGAAAACGGTGTCGGCTACGGCGGGGTCTATCTGTACGCGGGGAGCACGCTCAGGCCTCTCGCTCCTCTGCGGCCTCTCTCCGCGCTCGGCAGCCGGCCTCTCCTGACGGGGCTCCCTGTCATAGCGGGAAGACCTCTCGCTCCTCCTGCCCTCAAAGCGGTCGGATGAAAAGCGGCCCTCGCCACGGGAGAATTCCTTGCGCTCGCGGTCACGGCCTGAGTCCCTGTCCCTGTCGCGTCCCGCGCGGGACGGACGGCCGGACGTAGCCAATGCCTGCCGTACCAGATAGGCGGCAACATACTTCCTGCGTGAAAAAGGAACGTTCTGCTTGTAAAGTTTCTTAATCGTGTTGAACAGCTGGATGTCAGCCTCGCTGGCACCCTCGACGCGCTCGAGCGCATCCTTCAAAAGAGAGCTGACCTGCTCCTCGCTTACAGTGCTGTTGTTCGTGTTATACATAAAAAAGCTCCTTATACAGACCGGTCAATCAACTGACCTTGGTCAAATCTGCCAGATACCCGGATCCAAGCCTGCCGAAGCCGAAACGCTCGAGCAGACGCTCCATCGGTTCTGGAACAATTGTGTTTGAAATCAATACCCATTGGACCCCGCGGCCTTTCAACATGGGCAGGCTCTTGGAAAGAAGCTCCTCTCCAATCCCCAGGCCACGGTAATCCTGCAATACGAAGAAGTCGGTAAGGGCAACCGTCATCCTCGCTGTGGGCGGACAGAAAGAAAACAAGAGGCATCCTGTGAATTCATCGTCATGGGAGCGGCATACAGAGCCGAACTTCTCTTCACGCCCCCAAGCCCCTGACAGGCTCCGCCACATCTCGGCGACGGCCTCTCCAAGCTCCTGGGAAAACTGCCTTGCATATTCTTCCGCCACAAAATCGCTGCCGCGGCTGATGTCGCCCCCGTCCTTGGCGGGGTCATACTCGCGGAAAACAAAATCATTCAGGACAAGCTCTTCCGTCTCCTCAAGGGCATCGCCCGCGGAAAACTCCAGCTTCTCCATCCCCCATGACTCGCGCAGCCCGTTATACCATTCCACGATCCGGGCTTTCATCCTGTTTTCCTTGAAAACAAAAAACTTCCGCTCGACCTCGGGGTAGGACTTTATCGCATCCTTAAATCTCCTGAACACCCCCCTCCCGCCGTTCAGCGCCCGCTTCAGGTCCTCCCTCGCGAGCGGAGAATGCAGATTGTTCGTAAAATCACGGAGCAGCTCAAAGCCGTCGCCGCTGGTCCACCCGGGCAGGCTGTAGTAGCGGTCATCGCTGTCCTCGTCCAGGTCGTCATAGGACGGCCCCAAATCGCCGTCAACCGGGAGGACACAGCCCTCCTCAGCGTCCACGACAAGGTCCGCGTCCTGGTCTTCCATTGAGTAGAGGATTTCATCGATGAGGCTGTCTGCCAGCTCGAATGTCATCGCCGGCTACTAGAGCTCGCTTCTCCGGCTTATGACCTTGCTGATAAGACCGTATGAGACGGCCTCGTCCGCGGTAAGCCAGTAATCCCTGTCCGTGTCCTTGGTCACCTTGTCAAGCGGAGTCCCGGTCTCCTCGGCGATAATCTCGTTGATTTTTGCCTTGGTCTTGCCAATCTCTATGGCATGAATCTCTATGTCGGTAGCCACGCCCTTCATGCCGCTCGACGGCTGGTGAATCAGGTAGTGGCTGTGGGGCAGTCCCAGACGGTGCTCCTTGGGAGAGGCAAGCAGGATGAGGGCCGCCGCGCTCGCGATGAGCCCCATGCCGACCGTGTAGACGGGGGCATTGACAAAGCGGATAGCGTCAAAAATCGCGAAGCCCGCGTCCACGTCCCCTCCGGGTGAGTCTATGAAGATATAGATGGGCTTGTCGTTGTCCGCCTCAAGTATGAAAAGCTGGCGGACAACCTTCTCGGCGTTCTCCTCGTTTATCTCCCCGCTCAGCAGTATCTGGCGGGTCTTAAGGAACTTCTCGGCAAGGGGGTCAGGGCCCTCCTTGTCCTTCTTCTTGTCGTCGTCTTCTTCTTCCTCGTCCAAGCGTATATAGTTTCTCTTAATCAAATCCAGCATCTGGTACGAAAGTCTCCGGAATCTTAAATTTTCCGAATATAATAGCAAAAAAAGGGAAGAATGTCTATCCGGGGTCTGAAGCCCGCAGCGTCGGCATACATCCTCCCGGCGGGCAGAAGCCCCATTCGCCCCGGCCGCCTACACGTTCCCCAGAAGCACGTCGGAAAGCTCCCGCCGCGCGACGTCGGCAAGGCGGCGGAGGGTCCCGACGGGCGTGGGCGGCCTGTCCTGCATCTGCCAGCGGGGAAAGAAGCGGGTCAGGTGCAGGGGTATGTCCCGCGCGAGCGAGGCAACCCATGAGGCCTCCTCCGCCATCTCGTCCTCGCCGTCATTGAAGCCCGGCACGACGAGTGTCGTCAGCTCCACGTGGCAGCTGCCCCCGCCATAAGCATGGCAGAGCCTGATTGATTCCTTGACGGACTCCAAATCACCGCCGAGCTGCCGGTAGGAATCCGCGGAGAAGCACTTGAGATCGATGTTCACCGCGTCCGTGTACGGAAGCAGCTCCTGCATCACGGAGGGGAGGACGCAACCGTTCGACACGATGACGTTCTTCATCCCCGCCTCCCGCACAAGGCGGGCACAGTCGCGCACGAACTCCCACGCGACGAGCGGCTCGTTGTAGGTATAGGCCACGCCGATGTTGCCCCGGTTTTTCAGTGCGAGGACATTTGCGACGAGCTGCTCCGGGGAAAGTCCGTCAGAATCCGCATCCTCAGCCGCCGGAACTGGCCCGGGAACACCGCACCAGGAAATCTCGTGGTTCTGGCAGAAGGAGCATCTCATGTTGCAGCCCCAGCCCCCGACGGAAAGCACCATGCTCCCCGGCATGAAGCGGGCAAGGGGCTTCTTCTCTATGGAATCCAGGGCCAGCGCGCTCAGTCTGCCGAGGCCGCCGGCGTAGCCCAATGGGACAATCCGCCCGCCCCGGTTTCCCCTCGCCCGGCAGAATCCCGTCTGCCCCTCCTCCAGTACGCAGCGGCGGAAGCAGGTGACACAGGTCTGAGTCATCAGTAGTGCCTCACGACTTCGAATCTGGCAAGGTCGGGCTTCTCCGAAGGCCGGATGCCACCCTTGCGGCAGGCTATCTCTATCTGCCGGGCCACGTCGTCCACGCCGTCCAGGTTGGGAAGGAGCAGGCCGCGCCGGCTGCCCTTGCTGCAGATGACCCCGTAACGCTTCACGTCCAGCTGCTCCGGCGAACTGATGTCCTCGACCGGGCCGAGCACGTCCACGCTGTATATAATAGAAGAAAGCTCTGCTTCCCTGACACGGCTGAAGCGGGGGTCACGGCTGCACGCCGACACGGCATTGTGAACGATTTCCTCCGCGACGGAAGGCTCGGTCGCACCGATCGTACCGATGCAACCACGGAGCTGCCCGTCCAAGTGGAGAGAGACGAATGTCCCTGCCCGACGGGAAAGCATGTCGTCCGGCAGGGAAAGCTCCGTGCCGTCGGGGAAGAGGGCACGGCCGCCCTCCACGCGGGGGACGGAGCTTTCCTTAGTGTACAGCTCCACCGTCCGCCGGGCAAGATGAACGTATATGTCCTCCTTGCTCCGGGTCTCCGCAAGCCTCTCCTTTTCTTTTTCCTCGTAGCGGGCCAGGAAGCACCTACTCTCATCCTGCCCCACAGGCGTATAGCCGCATATCCCGTAGCCGACGCCCGTCGTCCCCTCGTGGGAATAGAGGCGGGCCTCAACAGCAATTCCGTCCAGGGCCCCCGCCATGATGATGAAAGACCGGTGCCCGCACTCCGCCGCCTTGTCGCAGAAGTCCTCGTCGAATTCCAGAAGTCCGCCGAAGTCCGCCTTTCCCATCACGTCCATGATGCGCCCGTCATATTCCGGGCCTTCCGGCGCGAAGCCGTAGGGACCGAACTCGGAAAGCTTATGGGACAGGTCGCCGCTCGCCATGAAGACGACCCGCCGTCCTGTTTTTTCCACCGCCCGCCCGATGCACTGGCCAAGCCTGTAATGCTCCTTGTAGGACTGCCCCGAAAGCCCGATGCGGACGAGCTTAAAGTCCTCAAAGAACTGCCGCAGGAAATAGAGGGGGACCATCGTCCCGTGGTCGAGCGACGAGTCCTTCTCGCCTTCCGTCCCCGCCCTGACCCCCGCGGCCTCCGCCTCACGGCAGATTGCGGCGACAAGCTCCCCGTCGTAAGTCTCGCTGAAGCTGACTTGCGGTGCGCCGAAGCGGGCAAAACTGCCCTCCGCCCCGCGGCCCGGCGAGATGTGGAAGTAATCCGAGTACATGATGCTGTGGGGGGACGTGACGACAATCGTCTCAGGCTTCAGCCGGGCGAGCTCCTTTGCGACCGCGCGGTATGAGTCCAGCGTCTCCTGGACCTGCTTCTCGCTCCCCTTCCCCACCTCCGCGACGATGAGCGGGGGATGCGGGACCATGAACGCACCGACAACCGGCATGGCGAACCTCCTTGAAAACAGCCTTACAGATATCATATCATAGACAGGACGGCAGGCCGCTGCTGATAACACAATTTTATCCTGCAAACTAATCATTTTCACGTTTCCACTTTATATTATTCCGCAGAAAAGGATGCAGCTCACTAAAATTCCGTGCGTTGTACTCTAATCTACCCCCGTTGCTTTTTGGGACAAAGCGTGGTATAAAGACAAGGAGGTCAGGCGGGCGGACTGGACAAAAAAGTAAGAAAAAGTGGGCAAAACCACTTGACAAACAAAAAGTTTCTCGTATAGTCGCTTGTCGCGCACTCGCGTCCGCATTGTGTCTGTCGCTCGCTGCGAGAGCTTGCACGATGCAGCCGCTCGGCTCGACCGGTCACTGGCGGCCGCTTACCCGTACAAAACAACCCGCTGCCCGCTCTGACGGCATAACAACACCACACACAGCACGGTTCCTCACACACACGCCCCTGCGGGCGCGCTTCGTCATGCCCGCGCGCTGCATACGTGCGCCGTTCCGCACGGCACGGCGGGGGCAAAGTTGCAGGACAGGGACAAGACCGGCCTGGTGTTCGAGCATATCGTCCCCAAGACAAAGTACATCCAGGAGCCATGCGTCCAGGCCGCGGTGAACGGGCAGTTTGCCGGCGGCGAAACGTTCAGCGAGGAAGCGGTGCTGCAGCTTCTTAACCGCTACTGGCAGATAGCCCTCATTACGAAGGAAGAGTATGATGCCATGACGGACTTGGTCTTGCGGAACAAAATGCCGGGCGGCTGGGACGGCACGGATGTGTTTGCCCGCTATAAGGCGGCGGGCATTGCTCTGGAAGCAGCTGACCAAGAGTGAAGGACATACGCAGGGCGCTGCATGAACGCCATGCTGAGTATAAATTATAGGAGTTTTGTATGAGCGCAGGATATGTTTTTTTCAACATTGCATTCGTCAAGATACAACTCGCCGGACGCGGAGACCGCACAGCGTGCCCTCGCATGGGCAAAAGAGAACCTTGACTGGTACAAGGACCTCGACGAGGACAGCGACCCGTTCGAATTGAGCGGTTCCGAAAAGCTCAGGCTCGCCGCCGCGGAAGGCTGGGAATTTGTCGGCTTTATGACCCAGCCCGCATTCGACGCGGTGGCCCTGGGCAAGGAAACGGAATACCGGGAAGACAACTCGGGCAAGGCTTGGTGCGAAAAGCAAGCCGATGAAGTGACCGGTGACAGCGGTGATGAAGCCCCGAAAGATTTTGAAATCACAGGCGGCGTGCTTAAAAAATACACCGGCTCGGATGAAGACGTCAGCATACCGGGGAGCGTGACGGAAATCGGCGGGAGTGCGTTCTCCGGCTGCAAGTCGCTTGCGGAAATCCGCTACGCAGGCACCAAGGAGCAGTGGGAGGCCGTGAAGCAGGGGAACGACTGGAACAAGGGCGTTCCTGCTACGGAGGTGTTCGTCCGCAAGGACTAGGCGGTCGCGGGGCGCAAGATGCCCCCGTGGGTTTCCGCTTCGGGGACCCACGGAGCCGGGCTGGCGGAAGCTTGCCCCGGTCGACATGCGTGTGCTAGCCGGGCGGTTGAGGAAAGAGAATTTACCAGATGTGCAGCAGCCCCACGCCGTCGTACTGCGGCAACTTCGTGTCCCGGCTGAGGAGCGTGCCCCCACGCCCAAGCGCAATGGCGACAAGCATACGGTCAGTAAACAGCTCTTCAGGAGTGATTTTGCCGTCGCCGACCCAAGTCAGCTTCATTTGCCCCCTGAGTGCTCCCAGCTGGCGGGGCTTGGGCTTGAAGAAGTCCGAGACGGTTGCAAGAAGCCCCTTCCTGCCTGATGAAATCGTCAGGGGCGTTTCGCCGCATTCTCGACCAGGACGGCAGTATGGCGGGCACGCTCCATATACTCGGCAGGATTGCCCAAGAAATCACTCATAGAAACCACAAGCAGAGTGGATTGTATTAACTGGCGGCGGCAAGGTGTTGGAGGGTTAAGGCTTGCATTTGCCCGGCACAAAACGAGATGCGGAAAGCCCGCTGCTCGGATATGCGGGTAGCACCGTGCAGGAAGTCCTGCGCGGCAAGCTCTCCCCTCCGTTTACTTGACGAACTGCTCAATCTTGCACTCGTGGGTCTTGGCCGCCTCGTCGTAGTTCACGCCGACAAAGAGCAGGTCGCCGGAGTATGCCGACAAGGAGTCAAAGTAGCGCTTCTCGCGTATCTGCGCCAGTGCGCTCTCCGTGGAGCCGTTGCGCTTGAGTTCGATTATCATCGCAGGGTGATTCGGAACAAACGGTATGAACACGACGTCTGCGAAGCCCTTGCCGGTCGTCATCTCCTTTATAATTGTGTACTTGTTCAGCGCGTAGATGAACGAGAGGTATATCGCCGACTGCAATGCATCTTCATTGTTATAGGACCGGTTTGAGGTGACGTGGATGTGGCTCTCGTCAAGCGACTTCGCGACCGCATCCGCATTCAGCCGCAATGTCTCCGAGAGAAGGTCTTTGGAAGCCTGGATTATCTTGTTCGTGACGGCATACTCGTTCTCCGCCTCGATTGCGTTGAACCATTCCTGCCGTATCTCCTTGTTCGGGATGCGGCAGGTCTTGTCCTCGCGGTTGTAGGCAAGGTAGCCTAAGTGGATAAGGTACGTGAATGCATCGCCCCGTGTGGAGAAGTCGGTCATCGTGTTCATGTAGCGGGTAACGTTCACGTCCACGCTCTCGCCTGCCAGCATGCGGATGACATC
>JAFSSU010000022.1 GCA_017450845.1 Treponema sp. | reverse complement strand
TGCAGGATACCCCTCTGGATGTTCGGCTTGCTATATTGACCCGTTCAGCCTGCACAGGATAATTCAGAAACTTTGTCCGGTGACCAAAAGCGTGGCAGCTACGGCGGGCGGCGGCGCTCACCGTCACCCGTTCATCCTACTTCAGCTCGTAGGTCTCCCCATACCTGATGATATCCACGTCCTTGTAGCCGTTCTGGGCAAGGTGCTCCTTGAAGAATGCCTGCGCGTCCTTCTCGCCGTGTATCAGGAAAATCTTCTTGAGCCTGCTCGTGTCTATGTTGTCCAGCCAGTCGGTCATCTCCTTGTAGTCCGCATGGGCGGAGAAGGCGTTTATCGTCTCCACCTGGGCCTTGACGTGGTAGGTGTCGCCGAGGATGTTGACCTCCTTCTCGCCGTCGCGCAGCTTGCGTCCCAAGGTGTTCTCCGCCATGTAGCCGACGATGAGGATGATGTTGTTGGGGTTGGAGACGTTGTTGGCAAGGTGGTACAGGATGCGGCCCGCCTCGCACATGCCGTCCGCGCTGATGATGATCATCGGCCCCTTCTCCTTGTTCAGCGCCTTGGACTCGTCCACGCCGGTAATCGTCGTCAGCTGGGCGAAGCCGAAGGGGTTCTTGTGGTGGCGGATGAAGGCCTCGGTCGTCTCCTCGTCGTAGCACTCCGGGTGCAGCTGGAAGATGCCGGTCGCGTTGGCGGCCATGGGGCTGTCCACGTAGATCGGGATTTTGGGAATCTTCTTCTGGTCGCCGAGCAGGTGGAGATAGTAGACAAGCTCCTGCGCCCTCTCTATGGCGAACGCGGGGATGATTATCCTTCCGTTTTGGTTGACCGCGCGGCGGACGATTTTCGCAAGCTCGTCCAGGGCCATGCTCTGGTCCTCGTGCAGGCGGTTTCCGTAGGTGCTTTCCAGGAAGATGTAGTCCGGTGCGGGAAAGTTCCGCGCGGGGTCACGGACGATTGCCTTGCCCGGCCGCCCCAGGTCGCCGGTGAAGAGGATGCGGATCTCGTCGGAGGGGGCTCCGCGCAGGGCGGTCTCGCCATCCTTCTCCTTCGCGTCCTGCCCGCTCGCGACAGCCGGGAAGAGGCTGTGCCAGAGGCGGCGCATGGGGGTGTTGGTGCCGGATGTCCTGCCGCTCAGGGGATTCTTGCGCTGGCCGGTTATCGTCAGGTAGGCCATGGAGCTGCCCAGGATGTGCCCCGCGTCGAAGAACTCCAGCTGGATGTCCGGCGCGATGTACATCTTGCGGTTGTAGGAGAGGGAGACTATCTGGTTGGCCGCCTTGACGCAGTCGTCCTCGGTGAAGAGGGGCTTCCAGGCGAACTTCTCGTGCTTCTTGTTCGCCTGCTTGCGGAGGAACTCGGCATCGCGGGCCTGGATCCGCGCGCTGTCCATCATGACGATGTTCGCAAGGTCGCGGGTCGCCGGGGTCGCGTAGATGTTGCCCCGGTAGCCGTTCTTGGTCAGGATGGGGAGCAGCCCGCAGTGGTCGTAGTGGGCATGGGTCAGGATGACCGACTCTATCTTGTCGCTGGCGAACTCGAACTCGCGGTTCTTCTGGTCGCTCAGCTTGCGCTTGCCCTGGAAGGCCCCGCAGTCGATCATGAAGCTGCGGCCGTCAACCTCCAGTATGTGCTTGCTGCCGGTGACTTCCTCGGCGGCACCCAGTGAATAGCATGATACGCTCATATTTTTACCTCCTGATTTTCCTTAAGATCAGGGGCAGGGCCCCTTCCCTTCCATTATAAGGCATAAAGTCAGGGAGCGCAAATTTAAAATAAAGAAGGGAAAGAAAAGAATTCCCCTAGCCCAGCTTCATCCCGCTTATGGTGACGAAGGCGACCTTGGTCCCCAGCTCGTCGGTAACGTCAATCCCGTACAGGCAGGTAGTCCGCCCGTCCTTTATCAGGCGGGATTCCGCGATGAGACGGCTTCCCTTCGCCCTGCCGATGAAGTTTATCTGGCTGGTGACGGAGACCGTCTGCGGCTGCCTGAAATTCGAGGCGACGGCGAAGGTGTAGTCCGCCAGCGTGAAAATCGCCCCGCCCATGACGCCCCCGTAGGCGTTCTTGTGGTCCCGCGTCAGCTCAAGCGAGCACCTGGCACAGTGGTCGCCCACTTCCGTGATTTCGATTCCCGTGACCTTGGTCGCGTAGTAATCCTCGCCGAAAAACTTCCGTGCCTCTTCCAAATCAGTCATATTCCCTGTCATAGCCCCTATGCCTTGTAATCCTTCACTCCGTCAACGAAATCCTTGACCTTCACCTTGCAGATGACCCTGTCGCCGTTGTTCGTGTACAGCTCGACAGGGGAGCGCAGCACCAGCCCTTCCATCTTGTTCCCGGGGCAGAGGACCGACTGGGGCCGGCCCATGATGAAGTCAACCGCCTCTTTCAGCGACATCATCTCCTCCCAGGGATACAGCAGGTCCAGCTTCTTCGCAATCTCCTTGACGGCATCGCGGTTGTAGAACGTCCCGTCGGTATTCTGGATGTCATACATGATGAAGTTGCCGTCGGGGAATCCGTAGTGGACGTTGTAGTCCCTGGAGATTCCTTCCCCGAAAATCGTCACGGGGCTGTCCCCGAAGACCTCCTCTATGACCGATTCGAATTCCGACGTCCCGAAGCTTGCCTGCAGGTAGTCCAGGTAGCGCGGGCAGAACTGAGATTTCTCCGTGTGCCCGACGAAGGAAATCCGCTCGCCGTCCCACACGATGCCGACCGAAGTCCCGTCAATTTTCTCCGAGGCATACATCTTGATCCCGCTCTCGTAGAACATCTGCACCCAGGGCTTCGCATAAATCGACCTGTCAACGAGCCTGTCCTTGGGGCTGTTACGCCCGAAGGGTGCCGAAATCTTGGGAAAATTGTGCGCCATGCTGTTCCTCCTGCCGAAAGAATACCCTCTTTCAGCCCTGTTGGCAAGTGGCGGACAAAACGCAGGACCGGCTGCTACGGACGGCCCGTTCCCTGTACACGCCCCGACGCTCAGTCATTGGACCGCCTGAAGAATTTGCCGATGATAGCCTTGGACTGCAGGACGTTTATGAATGCGTCCGGGTCGGTCAGGCGGATTGCCTTCTCCAGGTGGCCGGACTCGGAGCTGGACACGACGGAATACAGGAGGCTGCGTTCCTTGCCGGAGTACAGGCCCGTCCCCGTGAATAGCGTCGCGTCATGGTTCGTCTGCGCCCGAATCACGTTGTACACCTCGGCCGGCCTGGACGTAATGATCAGCAGCGTGGTCTTGGCATATTTCTTGTACATAAAATCAATCGCCTGGGTGGACGTATACTGGAATATGATCGAATACAAGGCCGCATCCCAGCCGAACAAGATTCCCGCGATGCAGAGGACGATGCAGTTGAACGCGAAAATGATGTTCCACGCGGACCTGCCCGTCCTCTCGGCGATATAGATGGCGATGAAGTCCGTTCCGCCCGAGGAGCTTTCCGCGAACAGGCAGAGGCTGACCGCAAGGGCATTCAGGAGTCCCCCGAACACGGCGCACAGAATCTTGTCGTCCGTGAGCATGATGTAAGGAAGGAAATCCGCCGCCAGCCCCGACACGACGATGAGAACGCATGACAGGACCGTGAACTTTTTGCCGATGAAGCGGAACCCAATCACGATGGGAATTGCGTTGAGCGCGTATGTCAGCGCGGAATAGGGAAGCGCGACGCCCAGAAAGTCCTTGAAGGATTTCTGGATGAGCAGGGCGACCCCCGCGAAGCCACCGGGAAAGAGGGACGCGGAATGCACGAAGGTGTTGATGTTGAACGCGAATATCAGGCTCGCGGAAAGAACGAGCAGCAGGCGCAGCGGCACCGGCTGCCTTTGCTCGAATTTCTCCATACATTATTTTATCGGCATATTGGCAAGCAAAACCGACCGTGCTATAATCGGTCCGGATATGGCAGACGAAGAGGAAACCGGAGAGGCGGGCCCTGACACCCTCACAGCGGAGCAGAGGCACAAGAACATGGCGGCCATCCGCAGCACGGGCGGCAAGCTGGAGGTCGCCCTGCGCTCACAGCTTTTCAGCTTCGGCTTCCGTTTCCGCAAGAACGACAAGCGGCTGTGCGGCAGCCCGGACATCGTTTTTCCCCATTACAAGGCGGTGATTTTCGTCAACGGATGTTTCTGGCACGCGCACGGATGGAGGAGCGAGGCCTCACTGATAAAATCCAGCCTGCTGGAGGAGCCAGTCCTGTATTCGCTGAGCTGCGGCAAATTCCGTATGCCGGCGACGAACACGGAATTCTGGCAGAACAAATTCACCCGCAACCGCGAGCGCGACATCCGCGACGTGGAGAAACTCCTCGCCGGCGGCTGGCGGGTCGGTATCGTATGGGAATGTTCCATCACGGGCCGCCGCCGCACCGAGAAAATCCGCACGGTCGCCGAAAAGATTTCTCTCTGGCTGGAGGAAGGATACGCGGAGCCATTCCGGGAATTCTGACGGAGGCCCGGGGCACAGCCTTTACAGAAATCCGGCTTTTCACTAAAATGACATTCCATGAAGAAACACATCCTGAGCGCATTGCTCTGCATCATATATCTCGCGCTGCCCCCCGCGGCCCCCGCACAGAGGCCTCCTGAAAGCATCAGGGATTCCACGCCCTCGCTGAAAGAATGTTATGCCGGCTACTTCACGATCGGGGCCTCCTCCTATGCAGACGGCGAGGAGGAGAACAGAATAAAGGAGCAGAAGAAGGAATCAAGGAAAGAGAAAAAGCAGGAGAAAAAGAAAGCGAAAGCCCAGAAAAAGAAGGGCCGCAATTCCAGCACCGGCGACGAAGATGATGACCAGGAAGATGAAAAACCCGAACCGGTGGAGAAAAGCTCATTCTTTGTCAGGACAGCAGGAAAACACTTCACGGAGCTATCAAGCGGGACGGAACTGCTTCCCGCAAGGCTCCTGGGCAAGAAACCGAAAAAATTCACCCGCTTCACAGCGAGCGACGGTCTCAGCTATGAGGTCCCGGCGAAATGGGACTCTCAGTACCTGTCACTTTTTTTGGATGATGCAAAAAGAGCCGGGGTCCAGGTCCGCTTCCACCTGCTGATATGCCCGGAGATGAGCCCCGACTGGTTCTTTTTCCGCTATTATGATACAGCATCGCGTCTGGCAGGCAAGGATGAAATGGCAGCCCGCCTTGAGTGGTATATCAAGACGGTGACGGATTTCATCTCGGACTGGGAACAAGAACACAATCAGGGACAGGCATTGGTCACATCCTATGACGTGCTGTCAGAGCTGTTCACGGACTCCGGCGACCTGAACCTCACCCCATACAATTACCTGATGAAGATTTTCGGTGACAGCTCATATGCGATCCAGGCCTTCGCCTTTGCGTCACAATGCGTCCCCGCTTCCGTAAAACTGTGCTACTCCGACCATTCACTCTTTGAGAAGAAAAAGGCGGATAAGGTGAAAGAATTAATCATATCCGTACGCGCTGCGGACGGAAGCAGCCGAGTGGACGAAATAGGAATCATCTCGCACCTGATGGAGGACTGGCCGGACAGGGAAGCCTTCTTTGGCACATGCAGGGATTTTTCCTCCATGGGCCTGGACGTGCAGATCCAGCAGCTGGACATGGCGGCCCGGAAAAGAAAAGACTGCGGGGATGCCTACTTTGATTTCATGAGGGCCTGCATGAAAAACTCAGCCTACATAAAAGGAGTCTCATTCCGGGCAGTAAACGCATCGGAGGAAACGGACTTCGTGGACTACATGAGGTCACCCCTTTTCACGAGCGAGTATTCCTGTACCAAGAACTTTGACAGGATAATCGAAGCCGCAGGCCATGATACAGGAAGTGAAAAATGAAAAAGCTGAAACTGAGAGCATCTTTCGTGATTCTACTTGTCATCTCAACCCTCAGCCTGCCGGCTAAATCCTCATCCGGCATCCCGAACCTTTTTGACTATGTCAGGGACTATGGGGACATCAGCTTTGAGGAGGAAGGAATCAACGAGCTGGACGGCGCGATTTTCTCCATGCTTTCCTATATAAACTTTGAGGGAACCGCCGCAGAGCTGAACAGGGACGGGGTAAGCCTGAGGGAACTTTCCGACCGCTTTTTCAGCGCGGAATTCCGCTACAGCATAAGGAACGAGAACTGGGACATCTGGCAATCGAGCATCAGGATGCTCGAGACAGCGGCAAAGTACAAACGCTATGCGGGAATCAAGGTAAAAGGCTACGTGAGCCTGCTGGATGAAGTTGCGGCGACGCAGTTCTCCGCGACAATTTTTTCGCTCACCCCGTCCCTGCACTTCATAGCTTTCCGGGGAACGGACACATCCGTCGCAGGCTGGCGCGACAACTTCCTCATGACATGCGAGAACCAGACTTCGACACAGATGCTGGCTCTGGAATATATGGAAAGATGGGCCCCCCGCCTGCCCGGGACGATTCACACGGGGGGGCATTCCAAGGGGGCAAACCTCGCCATCTTTGCAGCGGCAAAAGTGGATCCAGAAATTCAGGACAGGATCGAGCTGATATGGAATTATGAGGGACCGGGCTTTTCCCGGAATCCTGAAATGCTTGAGCGGATCAAGGCCATCGACAAAAGAATCCGGACCTACATCCCCGAGACATCCCTCGTGGGCGTGGTCATGCGGAGCTTCAGCAGCTACACCGCGGTAAAGAGCGAGAACAAGCTGTTCTTGCAGCACGACATTTTCTCTTGGTACGTGAACGGAAAGGAGTTTGAAACTGTAGAGGACACTTCCCGCACCAGCCGGATATTCGATTCTGCCATGAACGAAACAATCGCGAACCTGAGCGACGCGCAGTTCCGCATCATAATCAACGCGCTCTTTGATTCCATGGAGGACGCCGGAATCCACAACGTCCAGGACATTGCAGACAATACGGGCCGGTTCAGCGCCTCGCTCGCCGAGTCCTGCCTTTTTTCAGGAAAGGAAACCCGCAAGACACTGCTCTATGTGAGCAAATGCCTTGCGAAGAACTTTAATCAGGCCCGCAAGGAAGAAAAAAAGCGCAAGTGACAGCCTTTCAGCGGACGGAATCAGGAAGCCGGCAGTCCGTCCCAGGAGCTTGCCGTTGAGGCGGAGGAGACATCACCCTCCGTGTCGTAGGAAGACACGGTGATGGTATACATGCTGCTTCCCTCCACGTAGGTCCGCCCGTCAGTGCCGATGACGGAGACAGTCCTGCCGTCCTTGTCGGTGATTGTCCCGGCACAGGAAAGACGGGTCAGACTGCTGTCGCCGGTGACGACCCAGCCGCTTTGAGAGTCGATGTAAAGGTTTGCCTCTCCGTCGCCTCCGTCACCGGCTGCCTTCTCGTCGTCAACGAAAGCCCCTCGGAGAACGCTGCCCTTGGTCATGTAGAAATTCAGGCTGGAAATGCTGTCGTATATTACGTCGCCCTCCATGTACTGGCTTATCGCCGTGAACTTTGTGTCCGCACCGTTCGCCCCGCTTTTGCCCCAGCCCCGCTGGTTGGCATTCCCCGTAACCTTCAGGAAGAAGTAGCCCCTCGCCGAATCCTCTATCTCCACATCTTTCAGTATGAACGTCGATTCCGTGTTGGTGCTGTAGAACATCCCTCCGTGCCTGGCCGTCAGCTTTCCGCCCTGCATCTCGAAGATACTGTTCCCTATTTCGGAATCCCCGGACATGCTCTGGTAGAGTATGACGTTCCAGGTGCAGTCATTCTGGCTCAGGTCGCCCATATTCCCGGTCAGCTCGCAGTCGAAGAGGCGGATGGAGTTCTTTCCCTCTATGCAAACGGCCTCGCTCCCGTTCGCGGACAGCTTGGCTCCTTTGACCGCTATGTCAGCCGTGGAGTATATCGCAGGCGACCCCGTTCCGTTCGTGACGTAGTTTCCGCCCTCCACGACCATCGTACCTCCGCCCCTGTCGCTGCGGATAGCGGCAGAGGATTCCCCGCTGGTCTCCACGCTCAGGTTCCGGGCATACAGCTTGCCGCCCCCAGCCACATGAATCCCGCCTGACGTGTCCTTCTTCGTAGTGATCGTCGTATACGAGACGTAAGCCTCCCCGTCTCCGTAGGCGAATACCCCCGCCCCGCCTTTCGCATTCGTCGAAACGGTGCTGTCCTCCATGAACAGCTTTCCGTCCGTCACGAGCGCGGCAGCCCCGACCCCGTAGAAGGACGAGCTGTCCCCGCCCTTGGACGCAGCGGACTTGCGGCTTATGCTCGCATCAGTGAGAGTGACCGAAGCGCCGCCCGTGACGAGGACGGCGTTCTCGTCCTTTCCCACGGAGGAAAACTTTTTGTCGCTTACGGTCGTATCCGCGGAGTATGTGATTTTTGCATCGTATGACGCGGGCTTGCTTGCGGTGCCTCCTCCGGGCGGCATTCCCGGGCCGCCATCCTGCGCACCGAATCCCCCGGGAGGCGGGAGAGCCATGCCGGAACCGTCCTTCTGTATTCCCTCAGGGGAAGACCCCTTTTTTCCACTGGGGCTTGCGGCGGCCGTAACTGCCCCGTAACCGGAAAGAACTGCCACCGCGAGCATGAAGGATGCAATGGAAAGGTTTGTCTTCGTCATTTCTACCTCGGATTAAAGATGATATCCTAAATATATCGGCCATCCCCCGCGCAGGCTATATTTTTCCTGTTATGGCACGGGGAATAACGTCAAATTACCGGGGCCGCCCGAGGCTGGCTACTTCTTCTTCCCCAGGAGCCTCATGCTGTTGAGCGCGGCGAGGAGGGTCACCCCGGTGTCACCGAACACGGCGAGCCACATGTTTGCGAGGCCGAGCGAGCAGAGCACGATTATCAGGACCTTGACACCGAGAGAGAAGAAGACGTTCTGCCAGACATTCGCCATCGTCTGCCGGCTCGTCAGTATTGCGTCGGCCGCCTTGCCCGGCATGTCGTTCATGATGACGACATCCGCCGCCTCAATCGCCGCGTCGCTGCCTATACCACCCATCGCTATGCCCACGTCGCTCCGCGTCAGCACCGGCGCGTCGTTTATGCCATCACCGACGAAGGCGACGGAGGATTTCTTTCCTTCATATTCGGCCATGATCTCCTCCAGCTTGGCCAGCTTGTCCTGCGGCAGCAGTCCGGAGAAGTAGCCGTCCAGCCCGAGGCTGTCCGCCGTCTGCCGTGCGGCATCCTCCTCGTCGCCCGTCAGCATGAGGACTTTCTCCACGCCGAGCGAGCGGAGGCGCTTCACCGCGCTCCCGGAGTCCTCCTTTATCACGTCGCTTATGACGATGTGGCCCGCATAGCTGCCGTCCACCGCGACATGTATGACCGTCCCGCTGTCATCCTCGTGACAGGGGACAATGCCCCGGACTTTCTCTTCCTTCATGAAGGCGGAGTTGCCCGCAATGACCGTCCTGCCGTCCAGTAGGGTCCTGACTCCGCGCCCGCTTATCTCCTTGGCCGACGACCCGTCCGCCGTGCTCAGCAACAGCCGGTCGCATACCGGGCAGTGGTGCCTCGCCTTGAGCGAGCGGGATATCGGGTGGTTTGAATAATACTCGGCGTGGGCGGCGAGGGCAAGCAGCTCCTCCGGCCCAATTTTGTCCGCGTCCGCGGGGTGGACAGCAGTCACCTCGAACACGCCCTTGGTCAGCGTTCCCGTCTTGTCGAACACGACCGTCCTTGTCCTGCTCAGAGCCTCTATGTAGTTGGAGCCCTTTATCAGTATGCCCCTCGACGAGGCAAGCCCCAGCCCCGCAAAGAAGCTGAGCGGAATCGATATGACGAGGGCACAGGGACAGGACACGACGAGCAGCTCCAGCGCGCGGTAAATCCAGGTGTGCCACAAATCGCCGTCCCGCAATCCGTCCGCCCCGCCCTGCCCCATTGCGGTCAGCACGAGCGGAGGCACGAGAGCGAGAAGGAGAGCGAGCAGGCAGACCACGGGGGTATACAGCCTGGCAAAGCGTTTGATGAAACGCTCCGTCCGGGCTTTCTTTCCCTGCGCGTGCTCCACCATCTCCAGGATGCGGCTTGCCGTGCTGTCCGAGAACTCCTTCTCCACCCGGACTTCAATCACGCCGTCCTTGTTGATGTAGCCGGACAGGACCCTGTCACCGACGAGGATTTCGCGGGGGACGCTCTCACCGGTCAGGGCGGACGTGTCCGCGAAGGAGCTTCCGCCTGAGACCTTGCCGTCAAGAGGCACGCGCTCGCCGGGCTTCACGATGATGATGTCCCCTATCCTGACATCGGCGGCGAGCACCGTCTCCGTCGCATCCCCCCGCCTTACCGTCGCCTTGTCCGGCCTGATGTCCACAAGGGAGGAGATGGACTTGCGCGAGTGATCGACGGCCTTGTCCTCCAGGAACTCACCGATCTGGAAGAGCAGCATGACGGCAACGGCCTCGGAGTACTCCCCCAGGATAATCGCACCGACCGTCGCGACGGCCATCAGGAACTCCTCGCCGAACAGCTTGCCGTGAAAGAGGTTCTCCGCCGCTTCCCGCAATACCCCCAAGCCGGTCAGCATATAGGCGGCGAAGTAGAGCGCGAGGCAGCCTCCCCTCACGAGCAGGAAGCGGGTATGGTCAAAATCCCCGTCGAACTTGACAAGATGCTCCAGAAGTAATGCCGCGACGAAGAGCAGGGCGGCGATGACTATCTTGGCAAGGCTGCCGCCTTCCTCCTCATCGTCATCATCGTCATCGTCATGGTGGTGATGATGGCAGCCGCAGCCCTCATCGTCGCAGTCGTCATCGTCATCGTCATCGTCATCATGGCAATGGCAGTGGTGGTGGCCGTGCCCATGACCATGATGATGTTCATGCTCGTCATCATCGCGATGGTGGCCATGCTCATGATGATGCCCCTCATGCGGATGCAGGGATTCCTCCGATTTTTCTTCTATTGTACCACTCTGATTCAGCCGCTCTTCGTCCAGTAGCAGCGTCTTTTCCTCGTCCATCTTCACGCTCCTGTTTCCTATTCTCACCTGTCGCCCAGATGCTCCAGGCCGATGCTCAGAATCATCTTGACATGCTCATCGGCAAGGGAGTATATGAGAGACTTTCCGTCCCGCCGGAATTTGACCAGGCCGTTGCTCTTGAGCACGCGCAGCTGCTGGCTTATCGCGGGCTGCGTCATCCCGAGCGAGCCGGAAATCTCCGTGACGCTCATCTCCTTGCCGAGGAGGGCATACAGAATCCTGCAGCGGGTTGAGTCCCCGAATATCTTGAACAGCTCGGCAAGCTCGCAGAGCATGTTCTCGTCCACGTCGTCAAGCGTGGGAAATCCGTCTGTGCCAGTCATATTTTCATATAAGCATATAATTATATGATTGTCAATAGGGCTTGACAGGGCAAAGGCTTCTTCAATAGAATCTTTTCGAGGTAACTCTGAAAATGCGACATACCCAACTGACAGGAGAATCGGCGATGAGCGACAAAACGAGCGAGACAGAGAACGGAACCCAGGAGACAGACGGACAGCCCCCCGTCGGACCCAAGACGGCCCTTGTCTCCATCGTGGGCCGCCCTTCGGCGGGCAAGTCAACCTTCCTGAACACGGCGAGCGGCGAGCAGATAAGCATCGTCTCCGCCGTCCCTCAGACCACCCGCAACGCGATAAAGGGAATCGTCAACACATCGCTCGGCCAGCTGGTGTTCGTGGACACTCCCGGCCTGCACATCAGCGACAAGAAGCTGAACCTGCGCCTGACCAAGACCGCGAGCGACCAGATCAAGGACAGCGACGCAAT
>JAFSSU010000210.1 GCA_017450845.1 Treponema sp. | reverse complement strand
CGCGATGTGCCTTGCGGGGGCTGCCGCAGCGACGATGGACGCGCGGGTGAACGCCGTACCCAAGGGCCTGATGGAGAAGGTGTTCGTGGAGCCGGAGGAGACGCTTCCCTCCGTTGTCGCGAGCCTTACGTCTGGTATGTCCGCTCCGGCCGCGAAGGTGAAGGTGCTGCACGACTGGATTTGCCACAACATAGCCTATGACACGGTGGTGTTCACCGACCGCTGGCAGGAGGCTCGTGACCAGAGTTATGCCACGGTGCTGAGAAAGAGGAAGGCCGTGTGTGCGGGCTACACGAACCTCATGAGCAGGATGTGCGCCCTCGCCGGAGTGGAGGCCGTGGGCATAAGCGGCTGGTCAAAAGGCTTCGCCTATACGGGCACCGTGGACGGCCCGACAAACCATGCATGGAACGCAGTGAAGCTGGGGAACAAGTGGCAGCTCGTGGACGTGACCTGGGATGCCGGGCATTGCGACGGCGACTATTTCGTCAAGTGCTACTCGACCGAATGGCTGTACCGCACTCCCCGCGAGTTTCTGTACTCGCACCTGCCGGAGGATGATAAGTATCAGTACTACACGCCCATCGTCACCAAGGAGCAGTTTGTGCAGGAGCCGTACATCCCCGGCGTGTTCTTCGAGAAGGGCTTCTCTCTCGTAAAAGACAAATCCCCCCTGTACACGAACCTGATGCCGGAATCCCGCACGTTTGAAATTTCATGCTCCCGGCAGAATCTGATGATACGGACGCAGTTGTACCCGCATGGCGAAGGGGCTTCCGACGGCAGGTATCTTGAGAATTCCGTTTGGTCGGAACGGAAAGGCCAGAGGATACTGTTCGATGCCGACGTGCCCGGCAAGGGCCTGTACCGTCTGACGGTCTTTTGCAGGGATCCGTCCGTTCCTGACCGGCCCGATTTTTACTCGTTCCGGGAAATGGAGGGGACGCTGCTCCCTGACGCGGAGAAGCTTCTTGCCGCGAAAAAAATCACGGAGAGGGAGCTGAACCTTCTCAAAAGCTCCTTCTTCAAGCACGAGGAGTACGGAAGGTACTACTTCCTTGAGAACCAGTTCGACACGGAGCGCAACAGGGCCGTGGACAAGTTCTTCCGGCTTATGAGTTATCCGCCAGACCACTATGACACGGTTCTGTACTTCGACCTCAAGGCGGACGAAGGCTATGACGGGTTCGGGCTTGATGTCGCCCGCTTCCCGAGGCCGTTCGAGTATTTCCTTCAGAGCTCCCGAGGCATGACCAGCATACTGTCCCCGGAAGGAGGTGTCGTCAAGAAGGGCAGCGAGCTGCACTTCCGCATCGAATCCAAGGAGTTCAGGGCATTCAGCCTTTACGGCGGTGACGGGGAGCCTGTGCTCTTTGACAAAAATCCCAAGACGGGGATTTTCGAGCTGGACTTCACTGTTCCGGAGGGTATGGACATCCTTGAGGTTATGGGGTCCACGGACGGAAGGGTGCTTCAGGGCGTGTGGTACTATCTGGTAGAGTAGGAGACGGTAAAGGAGGTTGACGGCCTTTCCTTGACCGCCTGAAAGGGCCGTTTGCGCAGGAAACAGCAAAACGACAATTTGCTAGCAAAGAGCCACGAAGCCCGACCTTGAGAAGCGCAAGAACTATTGCGGAAATTTTGCAACGTTGCGCACGGAGATTTGCAACGTTGCGAGCGGAAATTTGCATAGACCCTGATGTCCTCGGGGGCTTCCTAATCTTTCCCCTTGCTCCCGGCGAAGTCCTCGGGATTGAGCGGAGTATAGGTCGCGTCCTCGGGGTCCAGGATTACCTCAGGCGTATAGCCCGAATTGTCCCCGTAGGCGGTCTGCCCCCAAGTGTCCTCCTCCTCGTCGCCGAGCACGGACTTGGGCAGGACGGTCTTCGGGTTGGAGGCCTTTTCCTTGGCAGCCAGGGCGGCCCCTCGCTTTCCCAGCATGCGGGGATCCAGCTTGTCCTCCAGGTGGAAGCGGGTGATGACCAGATCCATCAGCTTGGCGTAGAGGAACATATCCAGGACGATGCCTGCGATGAAGCAGACCGTGCAGGTGATGGATATGGCGGCTGCCGCGTTCTGCCCTTCCAGCCCGACCAGGTACTTTATGACCATCATGGCAATGACGATCAGCCCGATGATAATCACGAGGGTCATCAGGATGTTCACGGCCGTAGCCGCAAGCAGGAACAGCAGGGAGAAGTTTTTCTTTGTCACAGGGGTACCTCCTGAAATTGTTTTTTGCGGGCAGGCTCGCTTTTCGCCTGAAAGATGAACGACAGGACGAAGAGGATGCCGCAGACGACGACGGCGGAATCCGCCACGTTGAAGGTCGGCCAGCGTTCCAGCCCGAACAGGCCGAAGAAATAGCAGTCAATGAAGTCAACCACCCCGTCAGGCCTGAAGAAGCGGTCTATCAGGTTGCCCAGCCCTCCGCCGAGGATGCCACAGACGGACCAGCGCTGCAGGGGGGAGAACTCGTCGTTCCTGAAATAGACGACGAACACGAGGGCAATCATCAGGAGGGGCAGGAAGGAGAACAGAAGCCTGCGGGCCTCGTCCGGAAGCCCCGAGCCCAGGCTGAACGCGACGGCCTTGTTCCTCACATGGATCAGGCGGATAAAGTCCCCCACGACAGGGATGACGGAGCCGTCCTCGAAAAGGGAGTAGACCGGGATAAAGCGCACGACCAGGGCCTTGGTCAGCTGGTCAGCCACTATTACCAGGCCGGTCAGCAACAACGGAAGAATCTTTTTTAAACTGATTTTTTCAGCCATGCAAGAGAGTATAGCGAACTTGCGGGGGAGTTTCAACCGGGAGCGGACGAACAGCCGCCCAGTCCCCTTGACAGGGAAAGCGTTTGGAAGTAGCCTTGCTATATAGGAATACCCAAATGCCGCAACTGACTGCACGCCATATGAAACATACGAAATCCCGTCCCCTCATCGCAGCCGCCTGTGTCTTTGCAGGTCTTGCGGGACTCACCGCGACAGCCTTCCTTGCCTACCGGCTCTTCCTTGACCCCTACCGGGGGACGCTGAAAAAAGCAGCAGAAACGCTCCCGCTTGAGCAGATTATACCGGCCTCACAGGCAGTCAATGACATTGACTACGCCATGGAGATGCTGAGGAGCCGGCATCCGGCATGGCTTGAAGCGGACAACCCGCAGGTGACCGCCACGGAGGAACGCTACGCCGCAGAACGGAATGACCTTGCAGTTGCCGGCAGCGGAGTAACAGTCCTCGCCGAGTGGCAGGCAATATCCCGCATGATGCATGCGCTGGGCGACGGACATACAGGCATCTACTGCCGTAACGCTGCGATGCGCTACATCAATGATTTCTCACAGCTGCAGGAATACGGACTTCCCGTAACGATAAACGGGGAACCGGCGGATGCCGTCCGGCAGCGTTTTCTGCATCTGTACCAGTATGAGATGGAAAGCTTTGCAAACGCAATCTTCCTGGCGAACATTCTGATTACCGAGGCATACCTGAAGTGGGTTGGCGTCGCTACGGCAGACGGGGTCAACTACCGATTTGCCACTCCGTCGGGAGAACAGGACTTTCACTACGACTTCGTGCCGATCGGCGATGTGCAGGGCTACACGGCGGGGGACAAGGACAAGGCTCCCTGGGTTTCCTACGAAGCAGACCGAGAGCGGGGTACCGGTATTTTTACCCTGACCAGCTGCAACTACAACCGGGAATACCGCGACACGCTCCGGGAGTTTTTCACGGCAGTCCGGGACGGGAACATAGGCAGCATCATCGTTGACCTCAGGCAGAACGGCGGCGGCAGTTCCCTCGTTGCGGACGATTTCCTGCGCTATCTGAATATAGACAGCTATTACGGCTGGCCCTCCCACATCCGCTACGGAAATTTCCTCGTAAAAAACAAGAAGCCCCTCATACGGAACAACCGTCTGGAACCGCAGTTTTCAGGAAATCTCTACCTGCTGACCAGCAGCAGGACCTTCAGCGCGGCCATGGACTTTACTATGCTTGTCCTTGACAACGGGCTTGGAAGGGTTATAGGCGAAGCGCCGGGCAACCTGCCCGACTCCTACGGCGACACGCTGGAATTCGCGACTCCCCATTCCCGGCTCCATTTCACGGTCTCTTTCAAGCGATGGTTCAGGATAGACGAGTCAAAATCCGGCCGGCCGCTCCAGCCTGACTGTCCCTGCGAAGCAGACGACGCACTGGAAAAAGCATTTGAAATCATCAGCAGCAAACGAACGGCACACGGAGGACCCCATGATTGAAGATGACATACGCGGATGGCTGCAGGCACGGCAGGACGCGAAATACCGGGAAATGCAGGTCAAAATCCTTCCGTCATTGTCACCCGGCGCAATAGTCGGCGTACGGACTCCGGACCTGCGGAAGTACGCGAAGGAGATCGGCAGGCGGGAAGACGTGAAAGAATTCCTTGAAAGCCTTCCGCACCGCTTCTTTGAAGAAAAGCAGCTCCATGCCTTCATCATATCCGAGCTGAAAGATTACGGGCAGTGCATGACAGAGCTGGTCCGCTTCCTGCCGTATGTCGACAACTGGGCGACCTGCGATCAGATGTCCCCCAGGGTATTCAAGAAGCGGCGGCAGGAGCTGCTTCCATCCATACGGGAATGGATAGCCTCGGGCCGCTGCTACACGGTGCGCTTCGGACTCAAGATGCTGATGGAGCATTTCCTGGACGACGATTTCAGCCCGGACTATGTGGAAATGGCTGCCGGCATAAAATCGGATGAATACTACGTGAACATGATGATTGCCTGGTACTTTGCGACCGCCCTCGCCAAGCAGTATGACACCGTGCTCCCCTTTATAGAAGGCAACAGGCTTGCCCCATGGACCCACAACAAGGCAATCCAGAAAGCAGTTGAAAGCTACCGCATTGCGGAAGAGCAGAAAGACTACCTGCGCAGTCTCAGGCGCAAGGCATAGCCGCTAGCTCAGGCAACCATTTTCTCATTTTCCGTCCGGAAAGCTCGTGAACGCATCATGCTCGACCAGGGGCAGGCCGTACTTTGCCTTCGCGTCGGCGAAAGCCCGTATCATGAAGCTCATGTTCCGCGCGAGGTTCCGCAGGGTCTGCAAGCCCTCCAGGTCCTTCTTCACGTCGGCGGCAGAGTGTCCGTGCACCTGGTTCCAGTAGGTGGAGGAGGCGACGGGCATCCCGCTTATGGTAAAATACTTGTTCAGCACGTCGAAGCTCGCCGTGTTCCCGCCCCGGCGGCAGCTGACCACCGCAGCCCCGACCTTCATCTGCTTGGAAAAGGACGTGCTGTAGAAGAGCCTGTCCAGAAACGCCAGGATTGTCCCGTTCGGCGAGGCGTAGTAGACGGGGCTTCCCACGACGAGGCCGTCCGCCGCCTGGAACTTGGGTGCGACCTCGTTGACCAGATCGTCCACGGCGCACTTCCCGTTCTTGAAGCAGAAGCCGCAGCTCAGGCAGCCCCGTATGTCCTTGTTCCCGACATGAATCAGCTCCGTCTCAATGCCCTCACTGCCGAACACCCGTATCATCTCGCCCAGGGCCGTCGCCGTGCATCCGTCGGCCCTCGGGCTTCCGTTCAGTAAAAGTACCTTTGCCATGTTGTTTCTCCTCACACAGTTATTTTTTATGGAGCGTTCACCTCCAATCCAGAACGGAAGAATCATAACACTGTTTGTTATGACAGGTCAAGCATACGGAACTTGATGCGCCTGCGGGGCATCCGCAATGCCTTATCTGTATTTGAATCACAGATAGACAAGATGGGGCACAAGCTGTATAACCTGATCGAAGAAGCACAACCGCAGCAGAGTGTTCGAGCGGGGAATGCTCTGTTCCCCTACGGCAAATGTCCGATGGAGCTGACGAGAACTTGAAAAACTCCGACAACTGGTGCAAATTCATTTCCGGGAGCACAGGCCTCCGGGCGGACTGGCGTATTGCATGCCGAGCGAAATGGAGAGAGAATCATCCTGTCAGGCAAGGCCGTTTTGTATTCGGAAGGAAATATTCTGGAAAAACAGAGGAACATAATGAAAAAACACCTTCGCTTTGAAACGGAAAGACTTATTTTGCGGGATTATTGCGAGAATGATTTTGAGAACGTGATTTCTGACATGAGCAGCCACAAACGGAAATTCTATTTTCTTCATATCGAATTGAAAGACAGTCATGAGCAGGTGGGAAGCATAGGCTACACGGTTCTGGACAATACGCCGGTAGTCAAGATCGTGCATCTGGGGTATTTCTCCTATCCGAAATTCTGGGGAAAGGGTTATATGTCCGAAGCGTTGCAGAAAGTTTTGGAATTTGCCTTTTCTCAGAATGACGTTTATCGGGTAACGACAGGCTGCCTTGAGGGAAACAAAGGCTCAGAGAGAGTCATGCAGAAAAACGGCATGATAAAGGAAGCCGAATATAAGGATTATGAATGGCATGACGGCAAGATGAAGACCCGTCTTGAATACAGGCTGCTCAAAAATGAATGGGAAATACAGGCGGTAAAAAAATGACCGTTCTGCAGCAGCTTACTTTCTTATAAAAGCCTTGTCCTGCTCGGGAATGTTATCATCAGAGACGAAGCGTTCGATTGTCATGTGAAGGTCGTATTTCTCGCGAAGCCCGGCAATTGTTTTCATCATTGGCGTTGCGTGATGAAGGTCGATTGCCTCCTGATTTTCCCAGGAGTCGATCAAGAGGATGCTCTCGCCGGTGTCTTCGCCGCCTGCTTCTTCGCCAAAAGGCAGGTAATATTCATAGCGGAGATTGCCTTTCTCTGCCCTGATTTTCTCAACGGTTCCGCTGGAAATCATTTCGCGGGCAAAGGCCTGTGCCGCACCGTTCTTTCCTGTGTAGCGAAGATTCACTGTGATTGCCATTTCAGTCCTCCGGGTTTATCGGTTATTTTTTAAGATGGTTGCCGCAAAGTGCGAAAGCGTCGCAAACAAAATGATGATTGAAATGTAGTCCAGGGCAAAAAGGATATAACCGCGTTCCAGATCGAAGAAGAAAAACTGCTGCCGTAAAACAAGGTACTTCCAGACTCCGCGGGTGATGAAGGCATAAACACCGTATGCGCATGAGATGGCGAGAAAAAT
>JAFSSU010000209.1 GCA_017450845.1 Treponema sp. | reverse complement strand
TCAGGAGCTCGGGGAAAATCTCGAGCCCCTTGTCGAACGTCTCTTTCCTGACGTGGGCCTTGCGCTCGCTGAAGATAGCGATCGCGTCGGGGTAATAGAGGAACATGCTCGTGCTGAAGCTCTCCCGCCGGTTGTGGAACCAGCAGAATTTGTCCTTGAGCCCGTCGCTCATTATGACCAGGGAGGGGGAGGACTTCCGCACGGCCTCGGTGACGGCGGCATCCTCCGACTTGGGGTAGTAACCCACGTAGCGGCCGACGATCTGCAGGCTCCGGAAGGTCATGCGGACGTTCCGCTCCGCCGCGAGCAGGGTCTTCTTGTGGCCTCCCAGGAGGTAGACGGACTTGTAGCGGTTCTCCAGCAGGGTCATTATGTTGACCATCGTCTCGAAGGGGTTCCAGCGGGTCGGCACGGTCAGCCTGAGGAACCTCGCCCCGCTGATTATGCTCCTGGATATGGGCAGCACCAGGTCGGCCTGCTTGACGGCCCTGGCGAAGTCGCCCTTGCCCCTCGCCTTGAGCAGGTCCCAGATGGACAGGAACACGATCTGCTTGGGGCCCTCCCTCTCCATCAGGGAGACTATGGCGGACTCGAAGTCCGCGGGACGGCAGACGTCCACGGGCACGCCGAGCAGCTTTATTCGCTCAATTTCCATATATCCGACTCCATGACCGCGTCCTGCAGGGCCGCAAGCCCGTACAGGGCCGCCGTCTCGCAGCGCAGGATGTTTGTTTGCAGGTGCACGGGGACAAAGCCGGCCTCTCCCGCCCTCGCGATCTCCGAGGGCGAGATGCCGCCTTCCGCTCCCACCATAACCGCTATATCGGCATTTCCGGGGGAGCTTTTAAGGGGGAAGCAGCGGCCCAGCTCCCCGGCCACGGCCCGGTGCACGGGCAGGGTCCCCTCCCCCCGCTCGTAGAGCACGAACGCCATCCTCGCGCCCGGCAAGTCCTTCCAGAAAGAAAGCGCGCCGTCAAAGTCCCTGCACGGGAGCACCTCCGTCCTGACGGGGCTGCCGCTCTGGCCGAGGGCCCCGGTGATGACCTTCTGCCAGCGGCCGTCCGAGGGGGAGGACTTTTTGGCCGCGCTCTCGACGTTCCCCTTCTGGCAGAACTCCCCCGCGACGGGTATAATGGAAGAGACCCCGCACTCCGCCGCCTGGCGGATGATGAGGTCCATCTTCGGGGGCTTGGGGACGAGCTGGAAAAGGTGGAAGCGGAAACGGCCGGCGGAAACGGCGGGCGGGGCGGACAGGCCCCCGGGGACGGCATCCGCTGCGTCGCCCGCGAGCGACAGGGTCAGAGTCCGGGAGCGGCCGTCAACCCGGGCGACCGTCATCGGCTGGAGGACGCCCGAGGGCAGGCGGACGTGCAGCATGTCGCCCTCCTCAAGGCGCAGGACCGTGGCAAGGTAACGGAAATCGTCGCCCCCAACCCTGAGGCAGCCGTCCTTGTCAAGCCCTGCCCCGGAAACGAACTGTCTCATCCTCGCCCCGAACCTCCCTGCCGGCTATTATATTATAATCCGCCCGCATGTCAAGGGTGCCGGCCACGCCGCGCGCGCCGCCCGACACATTTTTCTGT
>JAFSSU010000208.1 GCA_017450845.1 Treponema sp. | reverse complement strand
TGCTCCTTGAGATAAAGAAAATCGTGGACGCAAAAGCCCTTTCCGGCGAGGATTGCGACGGAATGTTCTGGCTCACGGGAAGCCAGCAGTTCAGGATGATGAAGTCCATCTCGGAAACGCTGGCGGGAAGGGTCGGAATCTTCCCGTTCTCCTCATTTTCCCAAAGCGAGCTGGAAGGAATTCCGCGCCCCGCCTTTTCCCCCGCAATTCAAGAACTGAATGGGCGAGTTCCCGTAAAGGGCCTTTGTTCCGTTCATGATGTCTACGGGAGGATTTTCAAGGGCGGCATGCCCAAGCTGCACAGCTCCCGGATTCCCCGAGAGCGTTTCTTCATGGACTACATCAACACCTACCTTGAGCGGGACATCCACGACCTGGAGCAGGTGGGCAAACTGAACGAGTTCTACAATTTCTTGGTGTTCATGGCGGCCCGCACCGGACAGGAGCTCAAGTATGATGAAATTGCAAAGAACGTCGGCGTTTCGGCCCCGACGGCGAAGGCATGGGTTTCCATCCTGGAACGCTCCGGAATCATTTTCATACTTCATCCGTATTACACGAATGTGACGAACCGCATCATAAAAACCCCGAAGGTGTATTTCCTTGACACGGGGCTTGCGGCTTACCTCTGCAGGTGGCCGAATGCCGAGACGCTGGAAAACGGGGCGATGTCCGGGGCCTTCTTCGAAACCTTCGTCATCTCCGAAATCGTCAAAAGCTACTACAATTCTGGAAAGGACCTGAACCTGTACTACTACCGGGACATTGACAAAAAAGAAGTGGACCTGCTTATCATAGACGCGGAAGGAGTCTGCCCCGTCGAAATCAAAAAGGCAAAGAATCCTTCCGATGCGGACCGGAACTTCCCGGTACTGAAGAAGCTGAACCTCCCCATAAAACCGGCCCTTATCCTGTGCATGGCGGACGAGCTTGTGCCCTACAAGCGCGACGTATGGCTCTGCCCTGTCAGTCTGATTTAGGAGCCGACATGCTGACACCGCATGCCAGAAAGCTTCCCGCAAGGAAGCGATTGCCCAAGAAGGGCAAAATGTATAGAATGGGGGGCGAGATTGATTCAAGGAGTTGCATTGCATGGAAGAAGAAGGCAGCAGCGCGGTGGCGGAGACGGTGCAGACCGTCACGGAGGTGGCGACGGACACGATTCAGACGGTGACCAAGGGGGTCACGAGCGAGACTGCGTCCCTCCTGCACATTGACGAAATAAAGAAGTATTTCACCTTCGAGCAGATGACCCACATCGTCATGGGCCTGATAGCGATCGTTATCTTCTACGTAGCATACAGGATAATCAAGAAGCTGCTCAAAAGGCACCTGTCCAAGGTCGCGAAACCCCACACCGTGCAGCTCGCAACCAAGACCGTCAGCTACACTTTCAAGATTCTCATCGTGATGTACGTGCTGAACCTCTTCGGCATAAACCTCTCCGCCATCTGGGGGGCGGCGGGGGTCGCGGGGCTCGCGATAGGTTTCGCGGCCCAGACCTCGGTCAGCAACGTCATCAGCGGAGTGTTCGTCGTCAGCGAGAAGGCGCTCAAGCTGGGCGACCACATCTCCGTCGGCGGGGACACGGGAATCGTGGACAACATCGGATTCCTCAGCGTCAAGATACACACCTTCGACAACCAGATGGTCCGCATCCCCAACAGCTCCATCATCAACGGTACGCTCATAAACTACAGCCACTTCGACGTGCGCCGGGTAGTCATGGAAGTCGGCGTGTCCTACGACTCCGACGTGGACAAGGTGCTGGAAGCCCTGCAGAAGGTCCCCTCCATGTGCCCCACCGTCATAGGAAACCCCGAGCCCAAGATTTACTACGACAGCTTCGGGGACAGCTCGCTCAACATGAAGGTCTGCGTCTGGTGCAAGAACGCCGACTTCATCGCGACCAAGAACGACGTGTTCAAGGCAGTCGTCAAGCTCAGCCGCGAGACCCCCTTCGAGATTCCGTACAACAAGCTGGACGTGAAGATACTGAACCAGGAGAAGCTGCCCCCCGCCGCCGGGGAAACGACATAAAAAAAACCGCGGGCCCTGCCCCGGAACATACGCGCACCCCATAGACGAAACGGCCTGCTTTCGCTATAGTTGCCTGCTATGAGCAAACAGGGCCTTGACATGACCTCAGGCAACCCCTTCAGGCTGCTTATCGTCTATTCCTTCCCGATCCTGCTGGGGAGCCTCTTCCAGCAGCTGTACAACATGTGCGACACTATCATCGTGGGCCGCTACCTGGGGCCGGACGCGCTCGCCGCCGTCGGCAACACCGGGCCCATGAACTTCCTCATGTTCGGATTCCTCTACGGCATGACGAGCGGCTTCGCGGTCATCACGGCCCAGCGCTTCGGGGCACACGACGAGGAGGGGCTCAGGAAGTCCGTCGCGATGAACGTCGTGCTGAACGCCGTGACCGGCATCGTCATCACCCTCCTGGCCTGCGCGCTGACCATGCCCCTGCTCCGCGCCATCCATACGCCGGAGTCGATCATCGGCTGGTCATTCGACTACATCTTCACCTGCTACGCGGGCATCCTCTGCATCATCCTCTACAACGGCTGCGCCTGCGTCCTCCGCGCCGTCGGCGACAGCAAGACCCCGGTCTACTTCCTGGTCTTCTCCTCCGCGCTGAACATCGCGCTGGACATCATCTTCATCGCGTGCTTCGGACTCGGCGTGTTCGGGGCCGCCCTCGCGACCGTCATCTCGCAGGGGGTGTCGGGAATCCTCTCGCTCGTCTGGATCATCGTGAGGTACCCCATGCTCCGCGTGTCCGCCCGCCACTTCAGGACGGACCGGCGCTTCGTCTCCCGCCACCTTTCAATCGGGATGAACATGGGATTCCAGTTCTCCATCACGGCAATCGGGACGATCGTCGTGGAGGGCGCGCTGAACAACTTCGGCGCGACAAAGATAGCGGCCTTCACCGCCGCCCAGAAGGTGGAGCAGCTGGTCACGGTCGTCGCGGGAGTGATGGGCGTGACGCTCGCGAACTACGGGGGGCAGAACCTCGGCGCGGGCAGGGTGGACAGGATAAAGGAGGGAGTGACCAAGGGGATTATCATCAGCGTCGCCTTCGCCGTCTTCGCCGCCGTGCTCGCGATGGTCTTCAACGCGCAGCTGGTCGCCCTCTTCCTGGACAGGAGCAAGGTGGACGCGGCCAGCTGGGGGGAGCTGCTGGATGCCTCCAGGGAATACCTTAAGCTGACGACGGTATTCTACCCCGTGCTCTTCGTCATCTTCATCTACCGGAACGTCCTGCAGAGCATAGGGCGGGGCTTCTGGCCGCTGATGGGAGGCGTGTTCGAGCTGGTCGCCCGGTCGGCGGCGGCCTTCGTCCTGCCCGCCTTCATCGGCTACGCGGGAACCTGCGTGTCCCAGCCCCTCGCCTGGTTCTCCGCCGCCATCCCCCTCGCCATAGCCTATTACGTGATAATCGGACGGATAGACCGCTCGCTCTCCAAAGGGAGAAGCTAGGCGCGAAGACAAAAAAAAGACCGCCCTGTGAGGCGGTCTTATCGGGTGAGCGGAACTCGAATCCGCGACCACTAGTCCCCCAGACTAGTAAGCTAACCAACTGCTCTATCACCCGGAAAGTGAAAGTATAATATCAGATTGAAAAATATTAATCAAGAGGGCGAGGCTTTGTTTTTTGGGGGCATCCCCCCAAAAACTACCTCTCGCTGTTCTTGAACTGGGCGGCCATCTTCTCGCTGAGCTCCTTGACCTGCACCTCGTCGGTGATGGAGAAGAGCCCCAGCTCCTCGCTCTCGAAGTTGGACCAGTCGATGATGCCCTCGCTGTAGTGGGCGAGCAGGTCGGCGAAGTGGATCAGGCAGGTCAGCTTCTTGTGCTCGTCTTTCGCGGATGCCGTGTCGTGGTGGCAGCGGATGACCTCGACGATAGCCTCGGGGAAGTTCCACTTCTTGGCGACGAGGGCTCCGACCTCGCCGTGGTTCACGCCCGCGACCATCCGCTCGAAGAGGTCGGGGCTTATCTCCTTCTCCTGGCAGAGCCTTCCCATCTTCTCGTAGATGTCCGCCGTCGCCGTGACGAAGATTATCTTTCCCATGTCGTGCAGGAGGCCGCAGACGTAGCTGTCCTCCACCAGGTGCTTGTCCTCCGGCGACTTGAAGTAGGAGCGGGCGAGGGTGTAGGCATAGAAGGCGACCCGGTAGGAGTGATCCCAGAGGGCCTTCTTCTTGGGGTCGGACTCTACCATAAGGGCCTGCATGGATCCGACGGAGAAGAGGAGGTTGCGGATTCCGCGTATGCCCGTGAACTTGACCGCTTCGTCTATGCTGGAGCATGGGGTCGCGAGGGCGAAGGCCGCGGAGTTGACGAGCTTGAGCAGCTCGCCGGTCAGCGACACGTCGTTGGAAATCTTCCGGGCTATGTCGGTCATGCTGGAGTCGGGGTCGTTTATCAGGCGGTTTATCGCGTTGATGTTCTCCGGGAACTCCGGGAGCCCCTCTATGAGGTCCACGAACTGCTTGGACAGGGAGCTGAATGCCTCCATGCTCTTCTTGCTGAAGGGCAGGATGAGGCGGGTTATCGTCTCGCCGTTCTCGCTGATGACCTGATAGTTCTCCTCGGTCAGGCCGATTTTCTTGAGCATCAGGACCATCATCGTCAGGCCCAGGCTCGCGCCCTCGGACTCGTCGAGCATCGCGGCCATGCCCTCCTCCAGGCTGTCGAACATGGTCGCCCGGGTTATCTTGTCGTGAATCCGCTTGTACTCGGTGACGTTCAGCTCGCACTTGTTGCGGGTCTCAAGCTTTATCTTGTTGTTGGCGGCCTGAAGGGTTATCTTGATGTAGAGGCCCTTGTTCTTCTGCAGCTCCAGCCAGAACTTCTGGTTGTTCAGGGTCTCGGTCTTGAAGGCTTCCATCCCCTTCTTGTAGTCCTCGGGGTTCTCCAGGTCCAGGCCCTTGTCCTCGAAGTAGACCCTCTTGGTGTTCGCCTTCTTGCCGTTGTTCGCAAGCTCCTTCATGCAGAAGGAGAGGGTCTCGGTCATCTGCTGCTGGTTCAGCTCCTTCAGGAAGACGCGGATTACCTCATCGACATAGGCCTCCACCTTCCGGGGAAAGGTGTAGGTCGTCAGGACTAGCGGAACGCCGGACTTTATGGCGTTCCTTATCATGTCAACATTTACCGGGATACTCGACTTCGCCATACAATTTCCTTATCGGCAAGTTTACAGCCAGCTTACAACTTGTCTATGAGCATGGAGCACTTGCCCGACGGTATGGGAAGGGTCTTCCGTTTCTTGTTCAGTATGTCAATCGTGAAGTAGTAGAGCTTCTCGCTTTCCATCTGGATTTCCCATCCCCTGCTCGTCTTCTTGCTGAGAATCGTTATCAGGTTCCGCTTGAGCGACAGCTTCTCTATTCCCATCATCTCCAGGTTGGGGA
Organism: Treponema sp.; assembly: GCA_017450845.1. Classification (GTDB taxonomy): domain Bacteria; phylum Spirochaetota; class Spirochaetia; order Treponematales; family Treponemataceae; genus Treponema_D. The sequence continues at coordinate 677 of JAFSSU010000208.1, read as the reverse complement.
TGACCCAGTCGACGGTCTTGCGGGGAAGGCTGATGCTGAGCCCTATGACGTTCTCGATCATCAGGGCGATGGTGGAAAGGCCAAGGAAGTGCAGGAACCTTTTCCTCGGGAATTCCGGGACCGCGCTCCATGACGCGGGGCCCTCCTTGTTGGGCAGGTATGCCTCGTAGAGGTCGCCCTTCTTGGACGTGTCAACCGGGCTCAGGCCCTCAAGCACGTAGTAGAGGTGGCGGATGGCGCACTCGCGGGCAAAGCCGTACTTCTGGTACTTCTCGAGCCCCTTGATTATCATGAAGTTGAAGGTCGGGAAGACCGAGCCGCAGTAGGCCTCGCCCGCCTCGTTGAAGAGGGGGTCGTCCACGCTCAGCGTGGGGAATGGGTGTTCCGTGCCGAACGTCCGGGGATTGGACAGGTGCTGCGCAAGGAGCTCCGCCCTGTCCGAGTTGGGCAGCTCCGCGAGCAGGGGCCAGAAGCCCGCGATGGTCTTGCGGGGAAGCTGCTTCTCGTCCTGGTCCAGGTCGTGGTAGAAGTTCGTCTCCGGGTTCCACATCAGGCGGTTGATGCGGGTCTTGAGGCTGAAGTAGAGCTTCTTGTACTGGAAGCTCAGGTCCTTGTCGTTGAGGATGTCCCCCAGGGCGGACATGTGGGCGGCGTTTATCGCCATGCAGCTGTTGAAG
>JAFSSU010000207.1 GCA_017450845.1 Treponema sp. | reverse complement strand
TGCCCTGTTGTATTCCGACAGGCGCATCTCACAGTCGCAGCATTCTTTGACAAGCTCCCGGTCGTGGGTCACGACGATGACGGTCTTTCCCATCTCCTTGAGCTGGCTCAGGATAGCCCCGATCTGCTTCATGTGCGTCCAGTCCAGCCCGCTCGTCAGCTCGTCAAAGAGCATGATGTCGCGTCCGCTCGCTATGGCGCAGGCGACGGCGACGCGCTGCTTCTGCCCGCCGCTCAGCTGGAAGAGGCTCCTTCCCATAAGCGGGGCAAGCTGCATGTCCTTTATGGTGCTGTCCATGCGGCGCAGGATTTCCTCTTCCGCCATGCCCCGGTTCTCGCATGCGAAGGCAAGCTCGCTCGTCGTGTCCACGTTGAAAAACTGCGAGCGGGGATTCTGGAACACGGTGCTGACGCGCTTTGCCGTGTCGTACAGCTCCGCCTTTGAGACATCGCTTCCGTCCACGCTGACGCTTCCTTCCAGCTTACCCTCATAGAAGTTGGGGATAAGCCCGTTTATAAGGCGGAGGACGGTCATCTTTCCGCAACCGGATTCCCCGGTAAGAAGGATTAGCTCCCCGTCGCGAATCGTAAGGCTCAGGTCATGCAGGCTTCCGCTTGCGCCCTCACCACCGGCAGGTACAGTCGTTTCTGCGGGGACAAAACTGTCGCCTTCCCCGATGTCCCCGTCTGCGCCGTATGTAAAATTTACGTTCTTCAGATCGATCATTCAAACCACCCTGCAGGCCCGCAGAATCACGAATAAAAGCCCGCCTCCCAGTGCGATGAAAGTCAGCGCGTCCCATACACCGAACCCAATCTTGCAGATGTTCGTGCGCTTGTCCGGCCCGCCGAGCCTGCGCGACAGGCTGGCCGCGCTCAGTTCCTGCCCTATCCTGACGGAGCAGGTCATCATCGGGATAAGGCGGTACTCGACCATCTTGAGCACCTTGCTTCCGCCAAACTTTATGTCACGCATCGTCATCGCTTTGTTGATGCTTGCGGCCTCCTCCACGACAGTCGGAAAGAATCGGAACATGACGGCCAGGGGTATCGTGACCTGCTGGGGAACGTGCATCCTCTCCATAGAGGCGATGAACTCGCTGACGGTCGTTGTGGAGACAACGTACATACCCGCCATGAAACCCGGCAAAAATCTCAGGAAGATTCCGATCACGGCAAGGCACAGAAAGCCGAGCGTCCCGTGCAGCTGCGGGGCAACGAAGAATTGCAGGGTGTAGGCCAGCGCATACATGACGAAAGCCTTGACGAACGCGCTCCATCGGCGGGAGCCAAGCAGAAGGAAAAGGGGCAGGTAGTTCAGGACGTAGCGGAACTCATCCGCATACTCTCCCCCCGCGTTTCCCAGGACAAGCGCATAGTAGGACATGCCGGTAAGCCACATGAGGATTCCCATCAGGATGCTCATTATCAGGATCATGCCGAATTTCTTCACTTTCGAGAGAAACAGCATGAACGCGATTCCGCCGAACAGAGGCATCAGGACCGAATATGTCGGCATGAATATCGGGATGAACCCGAGCATGGCAAGCACCATCACAATCACGAAATAAATGGCGGTGAACACGCCGACGTTGATAAAATCCTTCCCGTTGAGCTTTTTGGAGTCTTTCATCATAAACCTCACATCATGTTAGCTGAAGTAACATAATATGAGGTTTTAGTCAACAAGTTAACAACGGCTAATACGCGTTCTGCTTTTCTATCATGTTCCGGTACTCGCCGTCTTTTGCCATCAGCTCATCGTGCGTTCCGCTTTCCGCAAGCCGTCCGTTCCGTATGACGAGAATCCTGTCGGCATTGCGGATGGTGTTCAGGCGGTGGGCTATGACGATGAGCGTCTTGCCCCGGCACAGCTCGGAAATCGCCTCCTGTATGAAGTGCTCGTTGTCCGCGTCCACGCTCGCGGTCGCTTCGTCCAGTATGACGATGGGAGCGTCCTTGAGCATGCAGCGGGCTATCGAAATCCGCTGCTGTTCGCCCCCGGAAAGGCTTGCGCCGCCCTCGCCGATCACCGTGTCGAAGCCCTGCGGCAGCTGCATGATGAAGTCGTAGCAGCGGGCTTTCTTTGCGACTTCGATCACCTCCTCGCGGGTTGCATTCGTCTTTCCCATCGCGATGTTGTTGAAAATCGTATCCTGGAAGAGGTAAACCCGCTGGAAGACCATGCTGATGTTGTCCATCAGGTCTGAAAGCGGGACGTCCCGGATGTCCTGCCCCCGTATCCGTATGCTTCCGGCGTTCACGTCCCAGAAGCGGGCGAGCAGGCTGGCAATCGTTGACTTGCCGCCCCCGCTCTGTCCCACGAGTGCGAACATCTGCCCCTGCTGCACGTCAAAGCTGATGCCGTGCAGGGCCTCTTTGTCGCCGTATGAGAAGCTGACGTTCCGGTAGGAGATTTCCGGCAGGGCCTTTCCGTCTGCCCCGGCAACCGTGCTGCCCGCTGCAGGAAGCCGGGCCGTTCCCTCATTGCTGATTTCAGCCTCGTCAAAGACGCTCTCTATCCGGTCAAGGCATGCGTCCGTCACGGTCAGGCGGGCAACATTCCCGTAATACGCCTTCATTCC
>JAFSSU010000206.1 GCA_017450845.1 Treponema sp. | reverse complement strand
GATAGAGGTAAAAGGCTTCAGGCTGGAGAACATAGCGGGGACGAACGGCTACCTGTATGCTGACGCAATCATCCTTTCCCCGGATGCGGCCCCGCAGGTCCGGCTTGAGATAGAGGTGAAGCAGGGCGACGGGATAAAGCGGGTTCCCGTGAAGCTGAATGAAGGGGACAAGCTTGATGAGGCGAGCAAGGGGCTTGCGGAATACAAGGACCTGTACGTTGCGGAAATCCTGCCGCAGGAAAACTGCGTCCGATTTAACCGCCCGGTGAGCGGCAATGCGGATCCGACCGTCCTGAGAGTCGGAGAGATGACCGGGAATGTCGCGGAAAAGGACATCCGCCGCGTGCAGATCCGCGAGACAATCCGCAGTCACTTTGAGAAGGAAAAGGAGTTTTACGAGCAGGGACTCCGCATAAAGGTGCTGTCGCTCTTTTTCATCGACGAGGTCGCGAAGTACCGCGGCTATGATGAGGACGGGAACGCGGTGCCCGGCGAATACGGCAGGATGTTCGAGGAAGAATACCGTGCCGTGACGGACGAGTACGCAAGTCTTTCCCCGGATACTATCAGGATTATCTTGCTCCGACGGCGGATAATATAAGCGCCTGTCACGAGGGCTATTTCAGCGTTGACAAGAAGGGACGGGCGGTCGATACGAACGGAGAAAAAGACGAGGACATCTCGACCTATGACTTGATCCTCAAGCGCAAGGATCTGCTTCTGGATTTTGACGAGCCTATCCGCTTCATCTTCTCGCACTCCGCGCTGCGCGAGGGCTGGGACAATCCGAACGTGTTCCAGATATGCACGCTCAAGCATTCGGACAACAACATCTCCCGACGGCAGGAAGTCGGCCGGGGCATGCGCCTGTGCGTGAACGAGGAGGGGGCACGGCAGGACAGGGAGACGCTCGGCGATGCGGTGCACGACATCAACACGCTCACGGTGATTGCGAGCGAGAGTTACCGCGAGTTCGTGGACGGGCTCCAGAAGGACATCAGCGCGGAGCTTTCTGATTCCAGGCCGAAGATTGCGGATATCGGCTACTTTGAGGGCAAGACAATCATTGTCTGCGGGCAGCCCCTGGAGCTTGATACGAAACAGGCGAAAATCATCTATAAGTATCTGGCTGTCAATGACTACATCGATGACAACGACCAGCCGACGGAGCTTTACAAAAAAGCTGTTCAAGAAGGAACGGTCCAGAATCTTCCTGAGATATTCGGCGATTTGCTGCCGGATGAGCTGAAAGATAACGTGGATGCAAAATCTGAATTGTTCGCTCAGGTTCATCGCCTGATACAGGCGGTTTACAATCCGTCCGTGCTGAGTGGAATGATTGGCAACGCCCAGAAGCCTCAGTGGAAAAACGGGAATCCGCTCAACAAGAATTTTGACAAGGATATATTCCGGGAACTGTGGAATAAAATCAACCACAAGTACACGTACACCTGCCGCTTCAGCAGTGATGAGCTGATTGCGAATGCCGTGAATGCGATAAGGAGCGATTTGAAAATCTCCCCGATGCGCTATACGCTTGAAGCCGGCAAGCAGAAAGACAAGGTTGACGAGGCGGAGGTCCGCTCCGGCGCATCCTTCGGCGCTTCCAGGACGGAGACAAAGTCTTTGAGCCGCGCGGTGGCAAGCACGGTAAAATATGACCTTGTCGGCGATATCGCGAAGGGCTGCACGCTCACGAGAAAGACCGTCGCGACGATCCTGAGCAAGCTTACCGTGCGGGAAACGGAGCAGTTCGGCTTTAACCCGGAGAAGTTCATCCGTGACGTGATAAACATCATCAACGCGCAGAAATCCACCAAGATTGTGGAGCATATTGAATACCATGAGCTTTCGGACACGTATGATTCCAGCATTTTCACGTCGCCCAAGCTGCCGGACAAGGAGCCGTTCATCTCCAGGAAGGCAATCCAGAACCTTGTCTTTACGGACGGAAGCGGCAGGGACAGCATTGAATGGAAGTTCGCGGAAGACCTTGAGGCCGCGACCGAGGTCGTTGTCTACGCAAAGCTTCCCCGCTCGTTCCAGATTCCGACGCCCGTGGGAAACTATGCGCCTGACTGGGCGGTTGCATTTGACAGGGACAAGGTGAAGCACGTCTTTTTCATCGCGGAAACGAAAGGCAGCCTTGAGGATATGCAGCTGCG
>JAFSSU010000205.1 GCA_017450845.1 Treponema sp. | reverse complement strand
GGCTGACAAAACGGAAGGGACCGGGGATGCGAATGCGGTCCCCCGTGAGGAGGCGGGCCCGGCCCGGAAAGCCCCCTCGGAGAAAGCCGGCAGTGGAGGGGAGAAGACCTTGCCCGTGGCAACGCCCGTGGCAGGGACGGCCGCATCCGGCGGCATAGACGTGGATTTGACGGTCCTTTCCGCCACGATGGTCTACTCCGAGGTATTCAACATGATGGTCTCCCCGGAGAAATACATAGGCAAGACCATAAAGATGGCGGGTCAGTTCTACTCATCGTATGACGAGATCCGGGACAGGCGCTACTACGCCTGCCTGATAATGGATGCGACCGCCTGCTGCGCTCAGGGGATGGAGTTCGTCCTGGACGGTGACTACAGCTACCCCGACGACTACCCGGCGGAGGGCGGGGCGGTGTGCGTCACGGGCGTGTTCGACTCCTACGAGGAGGACGGCTGCGCCTATGCCACCCTCCGCAATGCGCGGATGACCGTCGGGACAGCGGGTTAGTAGGTCTCAAGGACCTTGGTAAGGGCTGTTCGGGACTCCCAGACTTATCAGGAGCGTCGCCGAGACACATTTTGATTCGGCAACTACAAGCTTCTGCTGTTTTGCAGCCGCCGTTTTTTTGACATTTCCATTTTTTTGTGGTAAAGTTTTCTATAAGGTTTTTTCGGAGGTAGCGGGATGCATGGAGCCAAATTCAGCGTAAGGAAGACGTTACAGGCCTTGTACTATCTGCAGCGCAAAAGCAATATTTCGGACAAGCTGGCACTTCTGAAGCTGGTTTTTTTTGCGGATCGCTACCATATCAGGAACTACGGGATTTCGATGCTGCAGGACAATTATTGCGCCATGAACCTTGGCCCGGTGTGTTCCAAGACGTATGATCTTATCAAAAAAGGCCTCTATTATGACGGTCTTACTGAAGATGCCAAGAAGCTGGTTGACGCGAGTCTTTTTTGTAATCGGGACGTGGTTGACGTGAAGGATACTGGAGACGACCTTCTTTCTGTTTCTGACAAGGAGGCGTTGGATTTCTCTGTTGAGAATTTCGGCTCGTTTTCTGCATATCAGCTGAGCGAGATAACCCATGCCTATCCTGAATGGAGTCGTTTCCACGAAATTCTTGATTCACATATATCCTCTTCCGAGGAAATGGACTACGCTGATTTTTTTGGAGACCCAGAAAAAGGAAACTGCTATATAGAGAAATATCTTGCGGGTAAGGATCCTTTTGCCGATGACGTTTCCGTCATGAACGCCATGCGCGAGGAATATAAGCAGGGTATATGAATATTTCTCCTGAGCTTTTGAAGATATTCGACAGCCTGAAAGCTGGAAAAGTGTATTATGGTGATTTCGCCAGGGACGGCTCCTCCCATGCGGCTGTGGTTATTTCTGTCTATAAGGGCATGGTGAATTACTTCTGCTTTACTTCGCAGGAGCAAACAATCAGGCGTTATCTGAGAAATGACCCGCTCGCCGGTGTTTCTCTTACGGAAGAAGAGTCAGGGCTGTTTTTCCCGAATGGAGGAAAGCAGACGTTCATATATTGTGGCAGGAGTAACTGGGGGCAGCTGTTGGAGAAAACTTTTCTTGAATATTTGTCTACAGGGAAAATAACTCTTAGAGCTGAGCTTCCTGAAGAGCTTTTCACGCGCATAAAGAATGCACTTCGGAATAGCAGGACTCTGACGCAGTCTAATTTGCTGGAAATCGGTCTGGGCTGACAAAATTCCGTCTTCTGTCGGCAGCATCAACCGAATCATGTTAATCAGCGGGGACTCCTGGGCCTGCACCTTCTCGTCCGAGAGGATGATGAAGGATGTGCAGCTTGATATGCCTCGACGTAGCTGGAGCCCGGATGACCGTCGGGACGGCGGGTTAGTAGGTCTCAAGGACCTTGGTAAGGGCTGTCTTCAGGCAGCTGTATTTCTCATAATAACTGTCACTCTTCTCTTCTTTTTTGGTACAAAGGAATTCAACCGTGGTTCCAAGGGCAGAGGCAAGCTTTATTGCGTCGGAAGCTCTTGGTTCTGTACCGGAGTTCCTCATGGAAGAAATGGTCGTCTCTGGAAGCCCTGTCTTCTGGGATATCCAGCGATAAGACGTGTGCTGGGCGGCTCTAAGTTCCTCAACGTTGTTCCAAAATTCCATATACTGATTATACTACGTAAAATCGTATAAAAGCTCTTGAAAAATACGAGTGCAAGTAGTATTATAAAGTTATGTACGAAATTTCGTATTTTTCTTTCAGTTATATACGATTTCTTGAAGTTTATAGCCTCGCAGGTGGAGAAGATGCTGGCAAGAGATGATTATGTGAGGGTTATCCTTGAGGATTTTCCTCATAAGAGGATTCTTGTCCTCGGAGACCTCATGGTCGATGAGTACATCATCGGAAGCGTCTCCCGCATCAGCCCCGAGGCTCCCGTTGCCGTCCTGAATTTCGAGGAGAAGCAGAGGCGGGCCGGAGGGGCCGCGAACGTCGCCGCCAACGTGAGGTCCCTTGGGGCTTCCGTCATTGCCTGCGGGATTGCCAGTCAGGACGACTGCGGGACATGGCTCCGGGAGAGCCTTGAGTCTGCCGGAATCATCACTGACGGTATACTGGTCGAGGAGGGGCGTGCTACCGCCGTCAAGACCCGCTTCACGACGCGGGGACAGCAGCTGCTCCGCGTGGACTCGGAGAAGGACGACTGCATACTCGCCGGTTCGCAGGATACCCTGCTGGACTTCGTAAGGAAACGGATTCAAGGACTGGATGCCGTCATCCTCTCCGACTACAGGAAGGGGCTTCTCAGCGACCCGGGCTTCATATCATCCCTCATAAGCCTCTGCAAGGATTCCGGCGTGCTTGTCACCGTGGACTCCAAGAGCCGGAACATGGGCAAATTCAGGGGGGCGGACATAATCAAGCCGAACAAGAAGGAGCTTGAGGACGCTACCGGAATCAAAATCAGGGATGATGACAGCCTGAGCAGGGCTGGCTTCCTGTACCTGGAGCAGTCCGGGGCGGGCGATCTCGTCGTCACGAGGGGCGAGAACGGAATATCTTTGTTCAGCAGGGAGCATGGCAGGGAGGACTTTGCAAGCCAGGCCCTGCAGGTCTTTGACGTGACCGGGGCGGGGGACACGGTGATAAGCACGGTGACGCTCGGGATGTGTTCCGGGCTTTCCATACAGGACTCAATACGGCTCGCAAACCTTGCCGCCGGAATCGTCGTCGGCAAGACCGGGACCGCGTCCGTGACGGCAGGTGAGCTGGCAGGCAGGATACATGCGCTCTAAGATTTGTGATTTGGAAGGGCTTAGAAGAATCGTATCCTCAAATAAGGCGCTCGGAATGACGGTCGGCGCGACGAGCGGATGCTTCGACATCCTGCACGCGGGCCACGTCATGTACCTGGAGGAGGCCAGGAGCCTCTGCGACATCCTCATCGTCCTCCTGAACTCGGACAAGTCCGTCCGTGGGCTGAAAGGCGAGGGGCGACCCGTGAACCCTGAGGAGGACAGGGCGACGGTGCTTTCTGCCCTTGAGAGCGTGGATGCCGTGCACATATTCGACGGGGCGACGCCCTGCGGCATATATGCGGATATACAGCCTGACATCATCATAAAGGGCGGGGACTACCGGGGCAGGCACATCCCGGAGATGGACACGGCGGCATCGTATGGTGGCAGTGTCGTCTATGCAAGCCTGCTGGCGGGAAGGTCCAGCACGGGCATAATCGGGCGGATAGAGGGGCTTGCAAGATGAGCGCGTTTTTCGGTTTCCAGCAGCTGATGGCAAGATTCCCTTTCTTGCAGCGGGTGCGGATAATATTCTGGTTCTTCGACTCTGCCGTGCTGCTGTTCCTGAGAAAGCCTGAGAAAACCCCGGGACAAAGAAAGAAGGTGATTATATTCTTCACGCACAGCCTTGGCGACTGCGCGATGTTCCTTTCCGCGTCGGGAATCGTACGCGAGCTTTACCCTGAGGACAAATTCGATGTGACTCTCTCCTGCAAGTCCTTGTACGCCGACTTGTTCAGAAGCAGCTTTCCCAATTTGCTCCCTGTTGATTATATAAAGACCAGCGTCAGTCCGCTCTATAGGATTCGTTTCCTCCGAGAGATGAGGAAAGAGTGGTTCGACATAGCCATAGATCCCTTCGGAATGGAGGAATGTTACCCGAGCCTGTTCGCGATGAATGCGGTGTGCGCAGAAGAAAAAATAGGTTTGCTATTTCGTCAGAAAAAGAGAATCCAGACCCCTGCGTGGCTCAGGAACAGGGTGTTCACCCGGACGGTGTTCGTTGACAGGGATAACATGCATAAGAATGCCCTGTTCGCCGCTTTTTTCTCAGGGCTTTCCGGCAGAAGCTTTTTGCCTTGCCGCCAGGAGATTCCGTTCTCGCGGACCCTTTTGTTGCCGGAGCGGTATTGCGTGGTATTCCCGTCCGCATCCATACCGGCAAAGAGGTGGGATGTCGTAAGGTTCGTGGAAGTCACCAAACGGCTTTACAAGGCCTATGGTCTGACGGTCGTATGCGTGGGGACGGAGAACGACCGGGAACCTACGGAGATGTTCCTGAGCTTTCTGGAAGGCCTCGTTCCCTACAGGACTTTTCTTGGCAAGACGACCATTATGCAGGTGGCGGAGATATTGGGCAGGGCAGAACTTGTCGTCACGAACGACACGGGCATATTCCATCTTGCCATAGGAACCGGGACGAGGACCTGCGTGGTCTCCGGTGGCTACAGCTATAGTGAGTTCCTCGATTATTCGGGTAATGTGTACGGGAAGGAGCTTGAGGACCGTGTTAAGGTCTGCGCCCACAAGTATCACTGCATGGACTGCGGCAATGATTGCCGCTTTCGCTTCAGGGACTGTTTTCCCTGCATTGACAAAGTGTCTGTCGATGAGGTCTGGGAGGCATGCTCTGGCCTGCTGGGCCCGGCTGAAGGAAAATCAATAGCCTTGATGGAGGAATGTATATGATAATCGTGACGGACGGGGCAGGTTTCATCGGGAGCTGCATGGTCAGGACTCTGAACGACATGGGGCACGAGGACATCATCGTCGTGGACCACATAGCGGCCACGGACAAATGGATGAACCTCCGGGGCAAACGATACGCCCAATACATCGGGCGTGACGATTTTTTGCGCCGGCTCCCGGAATTCAAGGGGCGGGTGGGCTGCGTCATCCATCTGGGGGCATGTTCGGCGACGACCGAGCGGGACTTCGACTTTTTGTACAGGAACAATTTTGAATATACCAGGACCCTGTGGCAATTCTGCGCGGAGACGGGGACTCCGTTCATCTACGCCTCGAGCGCGGCGACCTACGGCGACGGTTCGCAGGGATTCGACGACGAGGGCGACATAACGGGACTCATGCCGCTCAACGGCTACGGCTACTCAAAGCAGCTCTTCGACCTCTGGGCGGGGAAGGAGCTTGCCGCAGGGAACAAGGCTCCGCCCCAGCATGCGGGCTTCAAGTTCTTCAACGTCTACGGTCCAAACGAATACTTCAAGGGCAGCATGGCGAGCGTCGTGTTCCATACGTTCAACGACGTGACGGCCACAGGCAGGAAGGGGCTTTTCAAGTCCTACAAGGAGGGCGTGCCGGACGGCGGGCAGCTGCGCGACTTCGTGTACGTCAAGGACGTATGTTCCGTCATCGCATGGACGATGGATCACCCTGAGGTCAGCGGCCTCTTCAATTTGGGAACGAGCAGGGCACGGAGCTTCTATGACCTTGCCGCCGTGACTTTCGGGGCGATGGGGAGGCCCGTCTGCATCGACTACATCGACATGCCGGAGAGCCTCCGCGGCAAGTACCAGTATTTCACCGAGGCCAGAATGGACAAGCTTCGCCGTGCCGGTTACACCGCGCCCTTCCACAGCCTGGAGGATGGCGTGACCGACTACGTGCGGAACTACCTGATGCCGGGCAGGAAGGTGTGGTAGTCATTGATGGCGTGAGCCGTCAGGATGTATATACAGTAAAAAAAATATGGAGAGAATGATGAATTTTTTGAAGAAACTCTATTGGTACATTGTGTCACCTCTGAAAGATGCTGTCGTGAATGAGATTGTTCCTTATCGTTCTTTTAGGAAGAACTCATATTCCCAGCATGGTGAGGATATGATGATTATTGATTGCTTTCAAAACGTCATGAATATCAAGAAACCGTCTTATATCGATATCGGAGCGCATCATCCGTATGAGATATCCAATACGGCAGTTTTTTATGAAAAGGGATGCCGTGGAATAAACATAGAGGCAAATCCTGTCCTTTTTCAAAATTTCTTGAGGGAACGCCCTGATGATATAAATATTAATTGTGGTTTATGTTCTGAGGATAAGACAGGGGAGATTATGTCATTTTATATGATAGATGACCATTCTCCATGCAATACTTTTAATAAAGACCTAATGGATAAATTCCTTGCTGAGCATCCTGAATTCTCCGTCAAAGAGATTAAAAGTATAAAAATGAAATCGATTCGTACGGTTTTTGATGAGAATGAGATAGATGCTTTTCCAGACTATATGTCAATCGATATTGAAGGAATGGAATGGGATGTGCTCAAGGACTGGGATTTCATGTCAGATGGGCCAAAAATAATGACTTTGGAAATAAGTCTCAGGCATTCGCATGGCAAGGAACTGAAAGAAAAGATAGAGAGTTCGGGCTATTTCTTGTGGTTGAAAATATTATCGAACTATACGTTTGTTAGAAACGAATACAAGGATTTGATTTATAGGTGATGCTTTGGGAATGCAGTATGTTCTATTTGTGCTTGTTTCTGGTAATCTGCTGTAGTGTCGAGTTGTACGTGTTGGTAAAGGATGCAGGTAAATTTGCATCATTGTATCACTTGTTCCGTGATGTAATGCAGGAAAAAGGATTCGTGCATACAATGAGAAAAACCCTTTCGTTTGTGACAAGCTTTTTTCTGCGAAAAATGCCTGTGCGTAAGAATAGGCATCAAAACGGTGTCTCTCTTGCGATAGTAATCCAAGGTGGATATGGAGATTATCTGCTTATAGCCAACTGGTTCTCATATTTGCGCGAAAGATATATTGATGAAAATGTGATAGTTACAATCGTTTATCATAAATCATCCGCACTTTCTGTTTTTCATGGTACGGATATAAAATTAGTCGATGTGAATTCATATCGCTCCCAAATGTATTCTGTGGAGATTCAGATATGCACGTTTCCGATATTGAGCTTTTCTGATGATGGTCTTGTCAAAAAAGAATCACCGAAGCTCTGGAACTACATAGAGCTGCTTCGGGCGTTCAATCGTGAGGTGCAGTTTGAGAAGGACAGCCGCCCAAGGTTGGATTCGCTTATGTCCGCAAGATCAATCATACAAGGTAAAAAGCGTATACAGGAGCCTGATTTCTATAACTTGCTTGAGATGACTGAGGATTATAAATATGACCTTCCTGTTATGGAGAATGAGGCTGCATGTCTTGAATCTTTTGGAGTGAAAAAAAAGTGCTATATTCTTGTTCATCGCGGGTGGGATGATTCGAACGGTGGAGATTTCAATGTGAAAGCTTGGTCTCTCGTATCCTGCGGGGACATGTTGCGCCGCCTGAAAGAAAAGTTTCCCGGATACAAAATTGTATTGTTCGGCTCATCCGTGCGTCAGGCTCCGCCCTCTGACGGATGTGATTTGAATCTGATAGGGAAGACTGATTTGGAGCAGGTAAAAGTTCTGCTGAAGTATTCAGTTTGCTTGGTGGACAATGAGGGGGGCATGGTTCATCTGCGACATGCCGTACATGGTGGTGCCAGCGTTGTTCTGTTTGGGGCCACATCTCCTGATTTTTTTGGTTACTCAGAAAACATTAACATACACAAGAATGTTTGCCGTCAGTGGTGCGAATGGATAAGTGCGGACTGGGCGAAGAAATGCATAAGGACAGGCAGGTCATGTTCTCCCTGTATGGACGCGATTACCACTGATGACGTGATTGAGGCCGTTGAAAAGGTCATAAATTCCTATTGAGGTACGAGGAGGAATGAATGACGGATGATTCGGTGAGAACGGTTTCGGCGGACTCGAGTTTTTTTGACTTTAAGCTTGGCGAACTGCTTAGATATCGGGATCTAATATTTATGTTGGTAAAGCGCAGTTACGTGACGCGTTACAAGCAGACTCTCCTTGGATCAGCATGGCTTGTCATAACGCCTGTATGCTCTGTCATAATGAATGTCATGCTTTTTGGGATGATTGCGGGTCTGTCGACCGACGGCATCCCCAAACCCTTGTTTTACTTTCTGAACAATATTCTCTGGGCTTTCTTCAGCGGATGCCTTTTCGATTCTGCAGGGACTTTTACGGGAAATGCGGGACTTTTCGGCAAGGTCTATTTTCCCCGTCTCGTCATTCCTGTCGCGTCCGCAACAACGCAATTTCTTGATTTCTGCATAAAATTCTGCCTTTTTCTCATTCTGATGCTTGGCTATTACTTGTTTGCAGGTTACAGGATTACTTTTGGTGTTTCCGTCCTGCTGCTTCCTGTAACGCTTTTCCAGTTTTTTTTGCTAGGAACAGGATTTGGGATTATCATCTCAGCGTTTACGGTAAAATACAGGGACTTGCAGGTTTTCGTACCATTCGGTATGCAGGTTTGGATGTACCTCACTCCAGTCGTCTATACGGTGTCCGATGTTCCTGAAAGATACCGATTTATGTATTCGTTGAACCCTCTGTACCCAGGTTTTGTCATGTTCAGGTCTGCCTTGTTCGGAACTGGGACTACCTCGGCAAGGCTTTGGACCGCGAGCATTATTTTTTCATTTGCCGTGTTTCTTTCGGGTATTCTTGTGTTCAACAGGGTTGAGAGGACTTTTGTTGACACTGTTTAGGGTGCGTAAATGAAAAATGAGAATGCAATTGAGATGAACGGAATAAAGAAAAAATACCGTCTCGGGATGATAGGCGGTACAAGTCTCCGCGAGGTACTCCAGAGCACTTTTGCACGCTGGAGAGGAAAAGAAGACCCTAACTGGCAGATAGGGCAGAAGTATGAATATGGCAAGGAATTCTGGGCATTGAACGGAGTCTCGTTCGATGTAAGGAAAGGCGAGGCTCTCGGACTTATCGGGCACAATGGTGCGGGAAAATCGACGTTGCTGAAAATCCTATCCAGAATAACCGCCCCTACGGAGGGTAACTTCTCTGTTCGGGGGCGCATAAGCAGTATGCTTGAGATTGGTACTGGCTTCCACGGAGAACTTACGGGTCGCGAGAACATTTACATGAATGCGGCGATACTTGGTATGAGCCGGGCGGAGGTGAACGAGAAGATAGATGACATAATAGACTTCTCCGAGTGTGGCGAGTTCATTGACACTCCAGTAAAACGCTACTCAAGTGGCATGTACGTCAAGCTTGCTTTCTCGGTCGCTGCTCACCTTGACTCCGAGATTCTCATAATGGATGAGGTGCTCGCTGTCGGTGACGCGGCTTTCCAGTCAAAATGCCTTGACAAGATGAGCGAGGTGGTTCACAAGGAAGGCAGGACTGTCCTGTATGTGAGCCACAATATGAGCACGATACGCAGGCTGTGTGAACGTTGCATCGTTCTGAACAAAGGCTTCCTTGTTTACGACGGGAATGTCGAGGATGCCATAGAGAATTATATATCGCAGGGCATGGCATGCTCGCAATCACAATATGCGTCTGGTGAAAAAAGAACCGGCGAGAAGGCGAGGATACTGGACGCATCTTTTCCCGGCCGTGAGGTGGGAGGTTGCGCTGTTTTTGACGGGGATGAGTCCGTGACCTTGAGGATTTCCGTGCGAGCCTTCGATAATGTACGTAATGTTCACTTCAGGTTCCTTGTCAGGAACATGGACACAGTTGTGCTTGGAACGTTTTTTACGGAGACAGTGGACTTTCTTGAGGGGGATTCCGCTGTTTCTTTCTTGCTTCCTCTGCGGAACCTTCCGGAAGGGGCTTTTCATATTCAGGCAGTCCTGTCCAAAACTGTAGGGAACGGGGCGAATATAAAGTTTTCTCAGGTGGATTACGCCGTAAACTTCGTCGTAAGGAGAAAAATAAACTCCTGCGCGGGCCTGATTTGGAATCCCGGTTGGAAAGTGAATTTGGGACAACTGCGACCTTTTGAAATCAAATCGTGTGCTGGTTGGTAGGAATAAAGCTGATGATGGAACAAAGAAAGATACACTTCATAAACAGGATAGACATTAATAATGCCGGCGACTGGAACTGTTGCCCTCTCATGCACTGGTATTCGTATTTCAGGGATTTCAGCGTAATCCGCCATGACATTGACTTTGTTGATTATGCCATAATCAATAGGGATGATATAGTGATAATCGGGGCCGGTGGGATGCTGAATGTCACCGTATCCTTCAACAAGGCGATAAACAAAATTCTCGATTTGTGTGACACAGTGATTGCTTGGAGCGTGGGATTCAATACCCATAATGAGCAGTGGTTCCAGGGAAATGATTTTCCCCGGATTGACTTGTCAAGATTTGCAATGATAGCTATACGTGATTATGAGCACCATTCCGGAATTGAATATCTTCCTTGCCCGTCCGTGTTTTCTCTCTACAGGACAGAGGAGTTAAATATCAGTCTTGTAAGGAAATATGGCCTTATTGAGCATGTGAGCCTCCCAGTGGATAATCCGTTCTTCTCGGACAAAATCAACAATTCGGAAAGTATCTCCAAGATTGCGGAGTACATACGTACTTCTGAAGTCATCATAACTAATTCCTATCATTGCGCCTATTGGACTGTTTTGCTGGGGCGAAAATGCATAGTCGTCAATAAATTCAGCACGAAATTCGATTTCTTCAAATACAAGCCTGAGTTCATTAGTATAGCAGCGGATGAGAAGCCAGAATCCGTTCGGTCCAAGCTGGAGGAAGCTTCACTCAAGGCAAGAGTTTATCCATCTGCCTATGATGAGGCCGTGAACATGAACAATGTGTTCTTTGGAAGGGTCAGGGATATAATAGAGAACCAGAAAATTCCCAGATGCAAGGATTTTCAGAACTTTTATTATCTTTCGGTCCCCCAGTCATGGCAACGTTTGGTTCCACCATCTAAGATTGAGGAAAAAATTTTTGAGCTTCATGAGGATGTGTATGCGAACTTTGCCAGCTTCAAGAACGAATTTAAATCTGATATAGAGAACGTGTCCTTAACAGGACTGCTGCGAAAGGCAATGAGTCACCTGTTTAGGATAAAATGAGACGATTACAATTTTGTCTCGATATCTTTTTTCTCCTTGCAGGTTGACAGGCTGGTATTATGATAGGGCTTCCCTAAACTTCTTCCTGCACGCTTTTTGCCCGTATCCCAAAAAAACAGCCCCGGGGAAACATGGGACCGTTTGATGGGGGAGGGGAGGGGGCTGGCCCTTCTGCTACAGTATGGAGCGGATCATGTTGATCAGGGGTGACTCCTGGGCCTGCACCTTCATGCTTTCCTTGAGCGACTCCCTCTCGGCAGTCTCGGCCGCCTGGGTCGCGGGCTCTCCCTCGGCGTTGGCGGCGGGCTTGGTGTCCGTTACCGCGTTTCCTTCGGTGCTCTGGCCTTCCGCGTTGTCGGGCAGCTTGACCAGGACTATCTCGTCCCCGACGTTCAGCACGTCGTAGAAACCTTTCTTCTTGTACTCGCCCTCGGCAATCTCCTCGTTTGCCTTGGTGACGGTGAATGTTCCGAGCGTGTCGGAGCTGTTGTAGACGACCCCGGTTCCCGTGTCCACGGTCTTTATCTTTCCCTGCTTCACGACATCGAACACGGCCCCCTTGACTATGCCGTCGCTCTTTCCGAGGTCGACGAGCAGGGTGTTGGTCGCATTGTTCAGTATGTTGCCCCTTATGGGAAGGATGTCGAGCACTGCCTGCCTGAGCCTTCTGAGGGTCTTGGCGAAGCGGTCGTTTCCTGTCCGGTAGATGTGCATGTCCGTGGTCTTTGTCCCAGTCCGCCCGGAGAAGACCTGGGCATCGAGCGAGAAAGACCGCTCAGTCTCGCCCGCCGAGAGGATGATGAAGTAGTCCCGGCCTGACGTGCGGGCCTGGTGGTATGCGTCGCCGTAACCGGAGACGGCGGTCGTCTGGACGTTGACGGCCGTGGACGGGACACCCTCAAAGATGCTTCCCACGGCGAGGGAGACGATCTCCTCCACGTCGGCGTGCAGGATCTGCACCCCGCTCTCGACGAAGTATATCCCGATGTTCCACCTGCTTTTGTCCAGGTAGAAGGGGTCAATGCTCCACTTGTGGGCGAGGTTGTCGCTCATCATGCTCTCCAGGGCCTCGATGGTGTCGTCGTTCTTGACCTGCTGGGCGGTTCTCTTGACCGTGGTCTTGGGCGTGTTCTCGTCCTTCTGGATTTCGGTCGTGCTCGTGAGCGTCTCGTTCTCCTTGATGAACTTGAGCTGCTGCAGGTAGAGCTCGTAGAATCCGTCCCGCTCGAGCATGTTTGCGAACGACTGCCGCGCCGTCGCGTTGAGCGGGTCCACGGAGAGGGCCTTCTGGTACTCGTACCTCTCGCTCGGCCCGTCAAAGTTCCTCTTGAACTCCTTCGCCTTGTTTATGTGGAAGGCCGCCCACTTGGCCCGCCTGGGGTCCTCCACGCTGAGGGTGGAGCAGGCTATCTGCTCGAGGGCGAACCTCATGACCTCGTCGTAGGGGTCTATCGTGAGGCCCGTGGAGAATGTCGCGATTGCTCCCTCGCTGTTGCCGAGGCGTTTCTGGGAAAGCCCCTTGAGGTACCAGGCCCCGGTCAGGCTCCTGTTGCGGGATATTCGGTAGTCACAGAGGTCTATGACCTCGTTGTAGCGCCTCTGCTCATACAGGATGTTGGACAGAAGCTCGTATGCCCTGTCGTAGTTTGCGTTTATCTGGATCGCGCTCCTGACCATACGCTCAGCTTCGGTCAGGTTGCCCCGCTTGGTCGCGAGGTAGGAGGCGAGGTAGTAGACCTCCGGGTCCCCGTTGTGGTACTCGATGGCCTGCCTGATGTATTTCTCGGCCAGGTCGTTCTTGCCTTCCTCCGCGCTGACGAGGGCGAGGCTCAGGAGGGCCTTGCGGTTCTTGCCGTCGCGCTTGAGCGCGTCCAGGTAGAGGTTCTCGGCGGACGAGAGGCTGCCTCCGTAGAGCTTGAGCTCCGCGAGGCCGAACCTCGCGTCTATGTCGTTGGGGTATTTGGCGAGAATGGCATTGAAGGTCTCTTTTGCCTCGTCCATGCGGCCGAGGGATATCAGGGCTATCCCCTTGAGGTTCTGGATTTCGCTCGTCCTGCGGGAATAGCGGAGGGCATTGTCTGCGTACTCGACCGCCAGGTCATACTCTCCCAGGTTGTATACGCAGGTCGCAAGGTTGTACCATGCGTCCCCGTACTGGGGGTTCAGTTGGAGCGCCTCGCGGTAGGATTCCACGGCCCCGTAGTAGTTCCCGGCCTGCTGCTCCCTGTACGCGTCATCGTACAGGCTGGTCGCGCTCTTGCTCCTGGTCTGTGCGGAAAGGCCTGCTGCGGCCGACATCAAAATAAAAAGGCAAAGTCCCCGTGATGCGAAAAAACGGATTTTCATTTTCCCCCCATTTTTTTTATTCATCGGTATTTTTTTCCTGGACTTTATGGTATACGACCTTGATGACATCGACTTTGTGACCCTCCATCTCCTGCACGATGAAGTCCCAGTCATGCCAAGAGACTTTCTCGAATTTGACGGGGATTTTTCCGAAGAGGTCAAAGACGAATCCCCCGAGCGTGTCGAAGTCATCGGAGGGGAAGGTGGAATCTATCGTCTCGTTCAGGTCGTCCAGGTCCACCCGCGCGTCGCAAAGCCAGACGTTGTCGCCGAGAGGCAGGATGTCCTCCCTCTCGTTGTCGAATTCGTCCTGTATGTCGCCGACGATCTGCTCGATGATGTCCTCCATGCAGACGATCCCGCTTATGCCGCCGTACTCGTCTATCGCTATCGCTATGTGGACGTGCCGCCGCTTGAACTCCCGGAGCAGGCTGTCTATCCTCTTGCTCTCGGGCACGAAGTATGCCTTGCGGATTATCCTCTCCAGGTTCAGCTCCTCGTGGCGGGATATGGCCGCTATGAGGTCCTTGACGTAGAGCACGCCGACCACGTTGTCTATGGAGCTGGAGTAGACTGGGAAGCGGGAGTGCCCGCTCTCGGTTATCTTCTGGAGCAGCTCCTCCGCGTCAGTGCCGACGGGGAGGAAGTCCACGTCAATGCGGGGGATCATCACCTCCTTGACCGTCGTCTGGGAGAGGTCCTCGACCCCCCTTATCATGTCCTTTTTCTCTTCCGTCAGGAGCTTCTGCTGTGCGGCATCCTCCGCGCTGACAGAGCCTCCGTCCGCCAGAGCACCGGCGGAGGAATGTCCCTCATCGTCCTTCCTGGAATCCTTCATGAATCCGAATAAGCCCATCGCTATTATATCCTTTTATGTCCTTCAGCCTAAGATTCTTTCTTCCCCGAGAGCTTCGAGCAGCTCGCCCTGCTTCCTGAGCATGGGGCAGACCGGCTCCTTTCCTTTCTCTACGTGCTCGTCCCCGTGGTCAAGCCCGTTCAGGTGCAAAAGCCCGTGCACGAGCAGCCTCTTGAGCTCCTCGTCCTCGCCGACCTCGAAGTACGCCGCGTTCCTGGGCAGGGTCTCCAGGCTTATGGCTATGTCCCCCATCGCCTTCCATTCCTGCCCGTCCTCATCGGTGTATGCCGTCCCGTCCTCAAAGCTTAAAACATCGGTTTCCTCGTCAATGTTACGGTAATCCCTGTTCAGCTGCCTGATGAGCGTGTCGGAGCAGAACATGACAGACAGCTCCTCGCCGTCATAGCCCGCCAGCCCCATGGCCTTGAGAAGGAAGCTTTCTGCCCTGCCGAGCCAGCCCGGCTCCGCCATGCCTTCCTCGACGCTTATGAGAACCCTATTTGCCATCTTTTTCCTCGCTCCCTGCCTCCACGGGCTTCGCGGAATCTTCTTTCGACGCGTCCGCCCCCTCGGTCTTCGCGGGCTCCTCGTCCTTCTGGTCGGGGTACTTCACGCGGGAGTGGTAGTAGCCTATGAGGAGCTGGGTGAATGTCTCCTCTATTATGCTTATGTCCTTGAAGGTCAGGTCGCAGTTGTTCAGCTGCCCCTCCTCGATCTTGTCGCTCACCAGCTGCTGGACCTTTTTCTCTATCCTGGAGGCCGAAGGCTTGTCCAGGCTCTTGCAGGCGGCCTCCACGGTGTCCGCGAGCATGACGACCCCGCTTTCCCTCGTGGTCGGCGGGTTCCCGCTGTATGAGTAGTCCCCGGGGTTCGCGTTGGGGTCTTCCTTGAGGGCCGTGTTGTAGAAGAATTTGAGCACGCTGTTACCGTGGTGCTCAGCGATTATGTCCACGACCTTGGCGGGCAGGCGCAGGTCCCTCGCCGTCTCCACACCCTTCCTGACATGGTTCTTTATTATCGTGACGGACAGGGAGGGGTTTATGGAGTTGTGGATGTTCTCGTTGTTGTTCTGGTTCTCCGTGAAGAATTCGGGGTTGTCGATCTTCCCGATGTCATGGTAGTAGCCGCCGACCCTGGCAAGGAGGGCGTTTGCCCCGATATTGGCGCAGGCTGCCTCCGCGAGCTGGGCGACCATTATGGAATGGTTGAATGTCCCGCTTGCCGTCAGCGACATGCGCTTGAGGATTTCGGCGTTGGTGTCGCTCAGGTCCATCAGGCGGAAGACCGAGGCCGAGTTCAGGAGGTATTCTAGCGGGGTCAGGAAGCCCAGGCAGAGGATTCCGGACATGAAGCCGTTGAGCATGACCCCGGCCAGGGCCATGTAGCCCTCCCTGGAAGGGTTGCCGTCGACCGGCCCGTTGAAGATTATCATTATGGCGAAGAGGAACGCCGGGGACAGGATTCCCTGCAGCATGGCCGCGAACACGAGGTCTATCCTCTGCTTGATCCTGCGGACTATCCGCGAGGCGGCGAGGCTGACGCAGAGACTGTAGATGAAGGGGATCAGCTGGTAGCCGGAGGCGCACAGCACCCCGAACGAAGAGACGAGGGCGAAGCTTATCGCGTCCATCTGGCCGAACAGGATGGCCATCAGGAATGTGCAGAACACTATGGGCGATATGATGTTCATGGAGTAGGGGGTGGAAAGCAGCGTCGTCCGCGAGGCGAGCACCGTGCAGGCAATCACCGCTATGAAGAACGCGTCTTCCGTCAGTATTTCCTGCGTGCTGCACTTCTTGCCCAGGCAGACCCGGCTGAACATGAAGAAATAGAGCGCGCCCAGGAGCATCATGAACAGGATGGAGTTGGCGAAAGAGCGGTAGTCTATGTAAGCCTTGTCCTCCGCCATGCGCTTGAGCTTTGCCATGCCTTCCGGCGTTATGGGGAAGCCCTTCTTGATGATGGTCTCGCCCTTGCTGATCGAGACGGGGTTCGCGCTCGTCTCGGAGAACTTCTTGGGGGACGTTATCGTCGTGAAGGCAATCTGATCCACCTCGTATTCGTTTATGCTCCGGGCGGAAATCGTGTTCGTCATGCTTATGCGGACGAACAGGAGGGCGGCGGCGATCAGGAAGCTGGCCAGGAAAGCCAGCAGCTTGACGGTGTTGTTCCGTATGTATTTTGCCGTGGACAGGGGGATGATTCCTATCCATCCTTTCTTCTTAGGATTCTTCATGCGTTTCGTCCTCATAGGCGTTTATTATTCTTTTGACCAGGGGGCTTCTCACGACATCCTCCGGATCCAGGTGGCATATTGCTATTCCCTCTATCCCGGCGAGCCTCTCCGTCGCGTCGGAGAGCCCCGACTTGACCCGCCGCGGCAGGTCGATCTGGGTCAGGTCACCGGTTATGAACATCTTGGAGCCCTCCCCCAGGCGGGTCAGGAACATCTTCATCTGCTCCCGGCTTGTGTTCTGCGCCTCGTCCAGGATTACCGCGGATGAGGAGAGGGTCCGCCCCCTCATGTAGGCGAGGGGGGCCGTCTCCAGCATCCCGTTCTCCTGCAGGCGGGCGACGCTTTCCCGGGGAAGGACGGCGTTCATCGCGTCGTAGAGGGGGCGGGTGTAGGGGTCCAGCTTCTCGTGCAGGTCCCCGGGCAGGAAGCCCAGGCTCTCCCCGGCCTCCACGACGGGCCTGGTCAGCACTATCCCGCTGACTTTGCGGGTCAGGAGCAATCTGAGGGCCTCGCAGATGCAGAGGAAGGTCTTGCCGGAACCCGCCGGCCCCTCCGCGATGACTATGTCGTTCTTACGCATCTTGGACACGAGGCTGGCCTGTCCGCGGGTCCTTGGGTAGACCTTGCGGATTGCACCGGGCACCATTATGGAATTCTGCTCGAAGAAGGCATGGTCGTCCGCGCTCGTCCTGCCGGGGCCGGGGCACTGTGACTTGAGGACGGACTGAATCAGGTCGCTGTCGGAAAGCTCGCCCGGGTCCTGGGCTATCTCGTCCAGTATGGAGTCTATGACGAAGCGAAAACGTCGTACTGCATCGGCATCCTCCTCCTCGACGGACAGCTCGTTGCCGCAGGCGAATATTGGAATCCCAAGGAAATCCTCTATGAGCTTAAGGTTCCTGTCATTTGTCCCGCAGATACGGCACAGGGCCTTGCTGTCAGGGACCACTATCGTGTAAGCAGACATTATCTTCCTTATATTCCTATTGTAATATAGTAAAGGCAATCCGTCAATATTCGTTTTTTTTGCGCGGGGGAGGGCTTGACTTTTACATTTCTGGGGATGCGGGTCAGATGTATACTGCATGGAAAGAAAGGATAAAGACTACCTTGCGACCAAGCGGAATCCCTGCATAAGGGAGCTTGCGATGCAGAAAGGGCTTTCGTTTCCCAGCGACAGCGAGCTGCTGATGCTTATCCTCGGGTCGGGGACCCGCGACGTTCCCGTCGAGGAGATGGCGCGCAGGTCACTGGAGGTCATCAGGGAGTGCCCCCCGGAGGATGTCGTTGGGAAGCTGGGCGGAATCAGCGGTATGGGAATGTCCAGGGCGCTCGCAGTCGCGGCCGCGCTGGAGCTGGGCAGGAGGATGAAGGGCTACCTGAGGGCCGTCGTGAACAGGCCCTGCGAGATTATTCCCTACGTGCAGCATTACGCCATGGAGCGGAAGGAGCATTTTGTCTGTGTCTCCCTGAACGGCGCGCACGAAATCATGAATATCCGGGTGGTCTCCGTGGGGACGACGGGCCGGGCGATAGTCCATCCCCGCGAGGTCCTGTCGGAGCCGGTCTCGGAGCACGCCTCGGCGGTCATCTGCTGCCACAACCATCCCTTCGGCCCCTGCATGCCGAGCGGGGCTGACAGGGATGCGACCCGGGTGCTCAAGAATTCGGCGGAGATACTGGGGATAAGCTTCCTGGATCACATCATCCTGTCCAAGGACGAGTACTTCAGCTTCCTGGAGCACGGGCTCATGGATTAGGGCGGCCTAGACGTGCCGCCTGATCCCGTCGAACTTCACGTCCCAGAGGAAGAGGCCGGAGGGGGGGGCGGTCATCAGTGCCCGCCTCCTGTCCCGGCTTTCCAGTATCTCCCTGAAGGCTGAGGGGGGAGCCTCCTTCATGTCCAGCTGGGTGAAGGTGCCGACGAGAGAGCGGATCATCTTCCAGAGGAAGGCGTTTGCCTCAATCTCGAACACGATGCTTCCGCTGTCCTCCCGGAAGAAGGCCGCCCGGTCTATGTAGCGCCTGGTGGAGAGGCTCTGGTCCCCCGCGGCGGAGAAGGTCGCGCAGTCGGTCTCGCCGTGCAGGAAGGATGCCATCTGGTTCAGGCGGTCCGGGTGCAGCTCGTGCGGCAGGTACCAGACGTACCTGGTCTCGCTGGCGAGGGGCGGGGTCGTCCCCGTCCTGATGAAGTAGCGGTAGCTGCGCGATGTCGCGCTGAAGCGGGAGTTGAAGCTCTCGGGGACGATTTCCGCCGACTGTATGCGGATGTCCCTGGGCAGGAAGCCGTTCAGGGCGCGGACGTAGCCTGACGGGGGGATGGAAGGGCAGGGGGAGAGGAAGTTCGCCTTCTGCGCCCTCGCATGGACCCCGCTGTCCGTCCTGCCGGACCCGTAGAGCTTCGCGGGCCCTTTGAGCATCTTGGATATGGCTTCCTCTATCTCCCCCTGGACGGTGCGGACGGGCTTTCCCCCGTCGGACTTGTCCTGCCTCTGCCAGCCCGAGAAGTCCGTCCCGTCATAGGAGATGGAGAGAAGTACGTTGGTCATCTGTCAGTCATCTTCCGAGAAGATGTTGTTGCTCGACAGCTCCTTGGCGATGTCGTCGTAG
>JAFSSU010000204.1 GCA_017450845.1 Treponema sp. | reverse complement strand
CGCTGATCCACGCGGACAAGGCCTCCGACTGCCTCGGGGAGGGAGTCCTCCTTGGGATGGTGGACCATGACCATGCCACCGTCATTGAGCAGCCCTTTCCTGCCGATTGTCTCGACAAGCTCCTTTCTGAACTTGTAAGGGAAGGGGGGGTCAAGGAATATGTAGTCGAACTTTTTCCTGCATCTTTTGAGGTACAGCTCGACGGCCATGAAATGGCAGTCAATCCTCTCGCCGACTTCCTCCGCCATCTTGACGTTTTCGATGATGGTCTTGGCCTTGTCCCTGTCCATCTCACAGAGGGAGACTCCTTTTGCCCCGTGGGAGACGGCTTCCAGCGCGATGGTGCCCGAGCCGGAAAAGAGGTCAAGGAAACTTTTGCCCTCAAGC
The DNA here is from genome assembly GCA_017450845.1 of Treponema sp. Taxonomy (GTDB): domain Bacteria; phylum Spirochaetota; class Spirochaetia; order Treponematales; family Treponemataceae; genus Treponema_D. The sequence continues at coordinate 12,993 of JAFSSU010000204.1, read as the reverse complement.
TCCTTGCCTAGTATCGCAAATACGGATTCCCTCATCATGTCCATCGCGGGGCGGATTGCCATCTTGCCGCCCGGGGTCGCCGTCACCCTGCCTTTCAGCATCCCGCCAGTAATCCTCATAAGGCATTTCCCTCCATAAGAACAGCAAAAACCCCGTCATGTGGGAACGAGGGGTTTTCCAGCGCATAGTCCAAGGCCGTCTTGCCGTCCTCCCCCCGGAGCGACAGGTCAGCCCCCTTTTCCAGAAGGCAACGGGCTGCCAGTGATGAGTCCCCGTATCTGCATGCGTACATCAGCGGTGTCAGCCCGCGAAAATAACCGTTGACCGGAACGCCTTTGCGAAGAAAGACCTTGAGCTTCTCTTCTTTCACAAGAGGGGCCGACAAGTCTTCCTTCACGGCAAGTATGAACGCTCCCATCACTTCCTCTTCGGCCCCGCTTCTTCCGGCAAGCAGGAGGGAAAGGATGTCGGGATTCCTGCCGTAGGCAGCCGCAAGCAGGAGCGGGGTGAAGTTGTGGACGTTCCTTACCCTCAGGGCCGCCCCTCCGTCCCTGAGAAGGGAGACTATGCCGCTTGAGTTCTGGTAACGGACCGCATACATCAAAGCCGTCCAGCCATCCTTGTCCCTCGCGTTCACGTCTGCCCCCGCCTGAAGCAGCGTCCGTACGGCCCAGTCGTTCCCTTCCTTTGCGGCCAGCATCAGGGGTGTCACTCCATCCTCGTCCGGGGCATCCGTATTGACTTTGGATGTATCGGCGGAATCCTCCATTGAATCCGCCGTCTCGGGAACGAGCTGCCTGACGGCCCAGTCGTACAGGGACAGCTTCTCCTCGCCCCCATCGGAGAAGAAGGGCAGGGGAGCCAGCAGGAGCATTGCCAGGCATGGAAGGAAACTCCTTTTGTTCATCCGAGCTTTATCTTTTTTTGCTGAAAACTTTGTAAGACAACCAGGGGAAAATGCAGTCCTCCTTCTCCATCCTGCAAAGCCATTCCGTATTGACCGTATTGCTCGCCAACGCATCAAACACCAGGTTGAAATTCCGTATGCATGAGCTGAAGGCCTTCTCCGCGTATTCCGGGAGATTTCCCTCGTATATCATCTTCTGCCATGCCGCGGCCTGGGCTATGAGGACTTCTTTTGCGCCAAGATTCAATATCCTGGCCTTTATGCCCGTTTCCGTGGGGAAACGGTCCGTCAGGTCTATCATCCGCTCGCTCGCAATCCTGATGCAGTCTGTCATCCAGTTGTTCGAGCTGTCCAGAAGGTCCTCGCCGTAGCCTGCCCCCTCCGCGCTGCAAGGGTAGGGGGTTATCTTGGGGAGACTGAACTGCTTCCCTATGTGATCCTTACAAAAAGAGAGCGTAATCTTGCCGTCAGAAGCGACAAGGCGTATCACCTGCTCGAGCCATGAGACACCCTCATGCCAGCTGTCGCCGATGAGCCGGGCTGGTATGACGCAGGTCAGGACATTATCCTTTCCTTCCAGGAACTGCTCGGCTTCCTCTAGCTTGGACAGCTTCTTGCGGTAAAAGTCCTCCGCGTCCGCACGGACCTGGGCTTTGGCTTTCTCCTCGTCATACGCGGCGTTGTCCTTGCCCTGCCTCTCGTTTGCCCAATACTTGTAACCTGTCTGGAGCCTGGAGGAGTCTGTCCCCAAAAAATTCTTGAGCCTTTTGTCGTGAATCTCGAAGCCTATGTCCCGGAGCTCGCAGCGATAGGCGTTGGCGTTCATATAGCCGGCTGCCTGCCCGTCCGCAGTGCCCGTGATGTCATCCGGCGTGTCGAAGTCACGGGCGAACAGGACGAGGGACTTTTTTGACCTGACGGGACTGAAGATGCCCGTCTCTGGCGGGTCATTGCAGAAGAGAATGGATCTCGTGTCCACTATGGTGTAGTTCATGCCGTAGGAGCGCAGCACCACGTCCAGGTTTTCCGTCCAGCCCAGGTAGGGAATGAAGAAACCTTCTCCCGTCTCGCCGAAGAAGGACCTGTGGGAGTGCAGTCCCACATCGACCTGTGCATGCAGGGCTTCCTTCATGTCGCGGTAATGAGGAAGATAGCTGTATGTCGCCGCAGTCGGGATAAGCTCTAGCATGCCTTTCTCAGCGAATTTCCGGAAAGCCCTTATAAGGTCCCCGGACCAAGTCTCAAGGAAATCGGTCTTGTTCTTTTCCATTGTACGCAAACAGTGCTGAACGTTATGGAAAACAGCCTCATTCTCCTTGTTTGCCTCAAGCTCCTCCTCACCGAGCCTGATCATCTTTTCGAGCCATGCGACGTATTTTTTCTTCGTGCTCTTGTGCGCAAGCAGGGTACAGAGCGGGGAACTGAGCACAAGCCCCAGCTTGAAGGGGACAGCGTCTTTTTCCAGCGAACGGAACATGTTCAGGAGCGGCAGATAGCTGTTCGATATCGCGGAGAAGAGGACGGAGTCCTCGCATGCAAAGTTCTCTTTGCTGTTGAAGTTGTGTATGAATGCCTGGTCAGCCGCCAGGACTATTATCAAGTCTTTGCTGGCCATATAGTCTAAGAGTCCGACTCCGAGAACATTTCCCTGTGATCCAGGTACTGCCGCCTGAGAACGCTATCGATTCCCGAGAGGCGGATGAGGGGTGGAAAGTCCATGTTTTTTCCCGGCACAGCATCCTTGAGAAGCAGGTTGCCCGTGGGAACGGAAATCCTTTTGCTCCGTGCCAGAGTGAGCGTGGGCTTGCCTGTATAGTATGCCTCAAGGCTCAGGACGAAATTCTTCTTGGCTGACGATAGCAGGATGTACTGGTTCCTGTCCTCCAATGAGACCATGAGGTCTATGGAGTCTGACTGTGTCTCGCTGTCCTCATTGTCGAAGAAAGCAACGTGCAGGCCGAGGTTGGAAAAATCCTCGTTGTCCTCAAATGATTGGATGTCTGCCTCGCTTATATCCCAGAAAGCGTAGACCCATGCCGGATTCCGGAGAACCGCGTTTATCTTGGTCTCGTTGTAGCTTTTGGGAAGCTGAAAGTCAGATTCATTCTCCTCATCCGCATCATCGGAATCAACGTAGCTCAGCTCGCCGTCAGATTGCGCCGCATCCTCGAGCTCCTGGGCGTATTCGAGCAGCTCCCCGATGATGAAATTCCTGTTCAGGTTGCTGGGAATATCAAGCCCATATTCGTCCGCAAGCTTGCTCAGCTCGTCGTTCGTGAGGCTCTCCAGCTTTTTTCGTGAAAGGACAAGCTCTTCCATATAAGAATCAAGAAGCTGATGCGGATTTTATCGCCTTAAGCAAATCCCCGTATTCCTCATAGGCGGGAATAGAGGGGTTGTCGGCCTTTATTTTGTCCGTCGAACGGAAAAGGAAACCGGCCTTGCTCGCACGTATCATACCCAAATCGTTGTGACTGTCACCTGCCGCTATCGTATCAAAACCTATGGACTGCAAGGCCTTCACGGTAGCAAGCTTGCCGTCCTTGCAACGCATCCTGAAGCCCGTGATTTCCCCGGACGGGGCCACTTCGAGGGTATTGCAGAATATAGTGGGCAACCCCAGCTTTTTCATGAGGGGCCCTGCGAACTGGGTGAAGGTGTCGCTGATGATGATGACCTGGGTGAATGCCCTGAGTTCGTCCAAAAAGTCCCTGGCACCCTCCAGCGGGTCAATCGTTGCGATCGTCTCCTGAATCTCTTTGAGCCCCAGCCCATGCTCCTTGAGGATGCCAAGTCTCCACTTCATCAGCTTGTCATAGTCCGGCTCGTCTCGGGTCGTCCTCTTCAGCTCACTTATGCCGGATGCCTTGGAGAATGCAATCCATATCTCCGGAACAAGCACGCCTTCCAAATCCAAACAGACGATTTCCATACAGCCCCCTGAGCCCGTTCAAAGAGTCCGCGGCAACAAAGTTGCCAAGGACATTTGAAACTGCTTTAATTTTTTTTCAATACCGCCGCAAGGGCGGAATGCTCCTGCGACGGCATGTTTTTTTAATTGTCGGCTTAGCCGACCAGAATCGACAGCTAGTAGCCGGGCTTGTCCCGGCTATTGCATTAGTTGTTGCTGAGACTTGTCTCGGCGCTTATCCTCGGCCTGACGTGCTTTGCGTCCGCACCGGGCTCCCAGTTCCGCCTCATGAAGGAGATAAATCCTGATGAGATGAAGATGGATGAATAACATCCGGACAGGAGTCCGATTGTCAGGGCGATGGCGAAGTCGTGGATGCTTCCCGTCGTGAAGACGAGCAGGGAGATCGAGGCGAACATGGTCGTCACCGTCGTGATAATCGAGCGGGCCAGCGTGTCGTTCAGTGACTTGTCCAGGATGTCATTGAAGTCCTTTGTGTTGACGGTCTTCATGTTCTCCCTCACGCGGTCAAGGATGACGACCGTCGCGTTGATCGAATAACCGAAAATCGTCAGGACGGCGGCGAGAGTCGTCGTGGAGAACTCAATCTGCAGGAAGCTGATGAAACTGAACATTATGAGACAGTCATGCAGCAATGCGACGACCGCACCCAAAGCGAAGTCCCAGTGAAAGCGGATGGTCGCATAGAGCCAGATAAGGAAGACCGTCGCGATGGTCAGCAGGATGGACTTGGTAATCAGGCTCCCGGAGAAGCTTGAGCCTACGAAGTCCGTCTTGACGATGGCGACGTCATTCTTGCCGTACTTGCCCCGCAGTGCGGACAGGACGCTGTCCTGGAGCTTCTGGGAGGACGCACCGTCATCCGTTATCTTCGCGCGGATCTGGTAGCTGCGGTTGTCGCTCGTGCCGAGTTCCTTGAGGACGACATCCTGCGATGCCAAGACGGAGCGGAGCTCGTCTATGGAAGTCCCGGTCTGTGCGCTTGAGACATAGAGCATGAAGGGCTTGTCGCTGGACAGGCGTGACGTCTCCACGTTGTTCGTGAAGATGCCGTAGCTGTCCGCGTTTCCGGCGGAAAGGACTTTCGCGCTTATTCCGTCAATGCTGTTCAAGGCAGTGCAGAGCGAGTCTATCGTCGGGTTCTGCCCGTAGGTGAAGGTACGGGTCTCATTCTCCGCACCTACACCGCTGATTACGACGTCAAGAGCGGTATTGGAGGCATCCAGGCTGACCGTCGCCGCACCGTTGTATGTCACCTGCATGGCTGGCGGGGCGATCCGGACCTCCTCGATGAGTCCTGGCTGGAAATCGATTCCGAGGTTTATTTTCCTTATGGCGATGCTCGCGATTCCCGCCGCAATCAGCAAAGCGCTGAAAATATAGCATGCAAGGTATGCCTTGCTGAATTTATAGTTCGTCTTCATTACTTCAACCTCCAGCTGATGCTGATGTTCTCCTTGTGCAGGGCCTCTGTCCCGAAGTCAAACATCAGGCGTGACACGACGAGGGCCGTGAACACCGTTGAGACGACTCCGATGGAAAGGCTGACCGCGAATCCCTGGATGGAGCCGGTGCCCAGCTGCGACATGAAGAGGGCCGCTATGAAGGTCGTGATGTTGGAGTCCATGATTGCCCAGAACGCGTTGTCGAATCCGACCGACACGGAGGCCGCCCGGTCCTTGCCCAGCCTGCGCTCTTCCTTAATCCTCTCAAAGATAATGACGTTCGCGTCGACCGCCATTCCAATCGTAAGGATCATACCGGCAATCGTCGGCAGGGTTATCGTCAGGTTGAATGCGCTGAGGATGCTGAACATGATGTAGAGGTTCAGCACCTGGGCGACGCAGGCGTTGATTCCCGCACCCTTGTACCAGATCAGCATGAATATCATGATGAGGGCAAGACCGACCGCAATGGCGGTAAGTCCCTGCCTGATGGACTGCTCCCCGAGTGAGGCACCGATGACCTGCTGGCTTTCCACGGTGAGCGGAACGTCCAGCCATGCGGTCTGGAGCACTTTCTCCAGGTTCCGCGCCTCCTCAAGGCCGAAACCCGTGATGGCGACCTGGCCGCCGGTGATGGCGTTCTGGATCGTCGCGTTGCTCTTGATGCGGTTGTCGCTGAGAATAGCGAGGCTCTTTCCGACGTTCGCGCTCGTAAAGGTGCCGAAAATCGCAGCCCCCTCGCTGTCGAGCGTGAAGTTGACGGACGGCCTGTTGGTCAGCTCCTCAGTCCCGACTGTGGCGGACTTGATGTGCTTTCCGTCCAGGATAATCTCCTTCTTGACGGCAAGATATCCGATCCGCTGGTCCAGCCCGTACTCGTCGGTCGTGTAATAGCCGAAGACCTCGCAGTCATCGGGGATGATTGAGGGATCAATAAGGCGGCCCTTGGAGTCGAAGGTATTGTCCGGATGCTGCATGAAGTAGCCGTTGAACGCCTGGGTCGCATCGTTGTCCACAAGGCGGAAATTCAGGATTCCGCGTCCCTGGATGATCGAGTTGATCTGGTCGGTCTCCGCGCTTCCGGGAAGCTCGATGTAAATCCTGTCATCTCCCTGCTGCCTGATGGTGGGGGAGGAGAGCCCGAAGCGGTCTATGCGGTTGGTCAGCGTCTCAAGGGCCTGCTGCATGGCGGCCTGGCGGAGGGTCTGCTCGTCCGCTCCGACAGCGACATTGTCCTTCTGGGCGGCAACGACGCTGTCCAGATCTGCCTTGACGATGACGTTCATTCCGCCGGAAAGATCAAGTCCAAGCTTGACTGAATTCTTGTAATTCTTCTTGTTCTTGAGGATTTCGTCGCGGTAGAGCTTTTCCACGAGTTCCTCAAGCTCCTGCTGGGAGCTGAACGAGGAGAGCGCGTCGAACAAGGTCATGGGGCTCGGCACGGCCTGCTCCATGTTCTTGTAGTTCTTCTTCGCGGCCTTCTCAAGCCACTTCTGGCTTGCATCGAGCGGAGCTGTTTTGTCCGCCTTGGCGGCGGCTTTCATTGCCTTCACGTCGGCGGAAGCCTTGTGGCTGGAATAGTCCTTGATATTCTCAAGCGAGCTGAGCGCAAGAGCCTGCTGGTCCTTGGGCGTGTTCGCATACCACTGCAGCGTCGGCCACAGGAAGAGGAAGCACACCGCGAGGACGGCCAAAATCAAAACAAGACGACCTCTCTTACTCATCTTTCTTGTCCTCTGAAACATCCGTTTTTTCCGGGCTGCCGCCGGATTTGCTGTCTTTGTCTTTCTTGTCCTTGTCAGCCTTCATCTCTACGACGGGCTTGGGGTTCACCACGCTGGCAATAGCAGACCTGTTGAATTCGATGCGGCAGTTGTCATCGACCTTGACCGTCACGGTGTCATCCTTGACGTTGGAGACCGTACCGTGGATTCCGCCTATGGTGATGACCTTGTCACCCTTCTTCAGGGCATCAAGCATCTTCTGCGTCTCCTTCTGCTTCTTGTTCTGGGGACGGATCATCAGGAAATACATTATCAGTATAATCAGAATGAAGGGCAGGAAAGTGACGATCCCTGCTCCTGCCGCGGTTCCCGCCGCAGCGCCTGATGCCCCGGCGGCATTCGCCGCCTGTAGGAATAATGGTAGAAAAGACATAACGTTCCTTCTTTGCTAGTATGGTTTAAAAATAGTAATCTAGAATAGCATTATTCAGCGCCTGTTGCAAGGGGGGAACAGTGATCTGCGTGGCCGGAGCCGGAATCTTTGCCGCCCCGCAGCATCTCCTGCATCGTGTGCCAGCCCAGGACCGCGCATTTGACCCTGGCCGGCATGTGGCTTATGTTCTGAAGGGAGGCGGCCTCGTCCAGATCCTCCATCTCCTTGTCCGACAGCTCTTTTCCCTGGATCATGCCCATGAAACTGTCCGCCAGGCGGAGCGCGTCCTCCTTGTCTCTTCCGATTATGTCGTCCAGCATCATGTCCACGCTCGCCTGGCTTATCGCGCAGCCGGAGCCGGAGAAGCTCCCGTCTCGTATCTTGCCGTCCTCCCCGATCTTTAGCTGCAGGTAGATGTCATCCCCGCAGCTGGGGTTCACGCCCCGCAGCACCAGGGAAGGCTCATCCATAGTTCCTTTGTGGCTCGGACGGATATTATGCTCGTTCAGAATCTCGGAATAAAGGGTCTTCAAGTCCATGCATGGCATTATATAGAAAAGAGCGGTCATTGTAAACGTCCGGGACAGCTCTTTCACGCGTCCGGGTGAGGACTTTCACCCGACCGCGTGAGACTTTTCACCCTCATGGGTGAGGACTTTCACCCCTGCGGGTGGGGCCCTTCACCCGACCGGGTGAAAGATTTCTTGCGCTTGTGCATGACATCCTGCCTTCGTCCTTTGACAAAGGAAAAACTTTTCTATATAATATCCCACAATATTTTTAGCAAGCATTTTTAGGGAGTTTTATAAATGGCATCGAATGTTCTTACGTTGGGTAGCGGAAAAGCAGGCAAGGAAGAGAAGAAGGGGGCTCAGGAAAAAGTCGAGTCCTTCATGATGAGGAACCGTGTTCCCCTCCTTGCCCTCATAGGCCTTCTCGCCGCCGCCGCCGTAGCGCTCTGCGTCGTGTTCGGCCTTGCGGATTCCATGCGCAAGAAGGATCTGGCGGCTCTGGACGCTGTGGAGCATGCCCTCACCAAGAACAGCACGGACTTGTCGGACTCTGAGCTCTCTGCAAGGCAGGATGCCGCGCTCGCCGGTCTTTCAGCCTATCTGGGCAAGAGCGGCATCGCCGGGGCAAGGGCCAATATGCTGGCCGCCGACATCTACTTCCAGAAAAAAGACTGGGCTGCCGCCAAGGACTGCTATCTCAAGGCTGCCTCTGCCGGAGAGAAGTATTATACGGCGGGCATCTGCTATTACAATGCGGCCGTCTGCGCCGAGGAACTGGGGGACAACCAGGGGGCGGCCGGATATTATGAGACCGCCGCAGGAAAAGATAACTTCTATCTTGCTCCCCATGCCCTGTTCAACCTGGGCCGCATCAGCGAGGCCCTCTCTGATTTTGCCAAGGCCAAGGAATCCTACCAGAAGATAATCGACACCTATTCCGGCGACGAATTCACCAAGCTCGCCCACAGCCGTCTCATAGCCCTCAGGGCCTCCGGCAAGCTGGAATAGTCTCGGCAAGGAGGAGACGATGGGTATACGGACGTTTCAGAGAAAGGCCGTCGCCTTCCTCCTTTCCTGTCTCTGTTCCCTGTTTTTTTTCTCCTGCGGACTTGAGACATCTTATTACGTAGACTCGCCTGCCATAGTCGGGACAAGCCCCAGCCATGGTAGCGCGGACAAAGCCCTGCATTTTTTCTGCTTCAGGACGGCCGAGGACACCAGCAGCGGCAGTTTCTCCTACTTGGGAACGGAAATCTACTACAAGATTTATAACAACGTTTCACTCATGGAAAGCCGGGTCTCCTCTCTTGAGTCCGTGCCGGACTCATCCAGAAGGGATTCTCTTATCAGCTATGGCTACAAGACCCTGAATCTGGGGGGCGGGGCCGCACCATCCCCCCTCATACAGGAAAGCGACGTGTATGCCTACATCCGCCTTGCCGACTACAATACATCCAACAGTCCCGACTATAAGGCCGTCATCTGTACGTCGTCATCTGCGATGACCCGCTACGAGGGCTCTGCCACGCTGATAGGAGAGCCCCGCCGCAACATAAATTCCGGCTATGGATTTGACTTCGGAAGGGACTCCTCGAACCCCGTGCCCGTCTCATCGGATTCGGATTACTCTGCCTCGTCCTCGACTGTCAGGGACAGCTATTACATCGACGTTTATGCGGTGACGGTCGGGGAGGATACGGCAGACGGAACTAAGTCATACAGCGGAGCCGTCCACCTTGGCTCCGTCACCGTGTCCACGTCGGACAATTTCTAGACATCAGATAGCCTTTGCCTCCGCGAGGCTCGTCAGTATGTTGTGCATTATCCTCCAGCTTTCTTTGCTCAGGCTCTCTATGTTGTCGTTCGGTGTATGGAATAGCCTCCAGGTACGTGGAAGCCGCTCCTTGTAGGAGAAGTCAGGCTGCTCGCCGGAAAGCCTTTTCTGCTTGCTTGCCTCCCGGTTCATCACCTGCGCCTCTAGGTTCTTGCTGTTCACCAGTTCCCGGGCATAGAGCGATGCTTCCTGTGCGGGAAGCATCGTCAGGGCAACGGCAGGGATGCCGCATGCGAGGAACGAGGCGTTGTCGCTGTAGGGAACCGGCAGGCTCATCCAGCGGCCGGGGCAGGCCCGCCTCAGAAGCTCCTGTGTCCGTGCGTAAAGATCGCCAAATGCCTTCGCGAATCCCGCGGGGACTTTGGGGGGCAGGGCCGTCCGCGCGAGGATCGGAACCTCTCCGCGCCCGCAGGAGTCGAAGACGTAGATGTCATCGTTCGTTATGCCAAGGCGCTTGAACACGTTCGCGATTCCGTAGGCCCCCTGCTGGAGCGTCCCGTTGCTCCAGCCCAGCTCCTCGCCGTCCGTGAAGAAAATCCTGACATTGTGGAAGCCCTGCCACTTTGCAAGCTCCGCAGCCCAGTCCGCTATCTGAAAATTTGCCGCGCTGTTGTCGTTCGCGCCGGGGCTGCCTTCTACCCTGTCATAGTGGGCGATGACCGTCTTTATCTTGAACTGGGGGTTGTAGAAGCGGCTGTCAAACTGCACGAGAATGTGCTGCCTGCCGTCTATGGCGGCTATGGCAGAGTCGACACCCCTGTCATGCAGGTAATCTTGCAGGATAGCTGCCCTGTCCGCGCCTGGCGCAATGTATGCCTTGAATTCTTCTGGAAGTAAGTCCATGCTTACAGTATAAGGGGTGTTACAGGAATTTGCAATATTTACCTTAACCTCCTTCCTTCTTTTTTCGATAATGGAAGTGAGAAATAATTTTCTCGTGGGAAGGGATAAATGAAGATGAGTTTTATGAAGGCGGTGAAGGAGGCTTTTCTGTCCCCTTCACCTGCCTCGCCTGAGACCGCCGCGTCACAGGCTGCCGCATCGTCGGCTGCATCAGGGGCAGGGAGTGATTCTCTTGCGGAAGACCTTGCCGCCAGGAGGATTCATGAGCGCAATGCGGCGTTCCTGAAGGGTTTGTCCGGCGAAGCGGCAGAATCATCCGGCTCTGCAAACGATGCCTCAAAAGTGGGCGGCGCAGCTGCGGCCGCGCAGGCCGGGAATGCGAAGCTTCTTGAGCTGCTGAAGACCGAGGATGCACTGCTTGACAATATCCTCAAGGAGCAGGGAAAGCTCCACAAGGATGTCAAGAAGCGGAACTGGGACAGCCTGCAGGAGACCTTGGAACGACTCAGGAAGCTGAGCGACAACTTCGTCATTTTGGACGAGGAGAGGGAAAAGCTTGTCGCTGGTAACAGGAATCTCTACCTTCAGAAGGACGTGGAGCCCGTTTTCACGAGCTTGCGCGGCAAACTGACCCGGAGCAGGGTGGAGAACGAAGCCCTCCGTACTTATGTGGGCACGACGAAGGACTTCATCGGGAAGGTCCTGGAGGAGTGCTATCAGAAGGAATCCTCCGAGTTCTCGGCCTATTCCGCCAACGGAAGCAAAGTCAAAGGCGAGTTCGGCAGCATGCTCGTCAACACGGAGTTCTGAGTCTTGCCGACTGCCCGGCCGTCAAGTTGCGAGAAGGGGAGGGAAGGCGAGGACAAAGCCGCCGGCTTCCTCGAGGGGAAAGGCTATGAGATTATCACCCGTAATTACCGTATGAAGGGCGGGGAGATAGACATCATCGCCCGGGAGGGGGAAATCCTTGTCTTCGTCGAGGTGAAGTCCCTGCCGGGCGGGACTGCCGAGACCCTTGCGGGCGAGCTTGGTCAACGCAAGAGAAGCCGGATTCTCAGGACGGCGAAGTATTTTCTCCTGGAGCATCCGGAATACTCGGCATGCCTCATCCGCTTTGATGTGATAGCCCTGGACGTGCCGGGGCTTGAGAGCGTCTGCCACATGAAGGCTGCTTTCTCAGAATCCGGGATTCTTTAGCCCGGCTAGGAGTTTGACCATCTGATTTCCCGCATCCTTCCTGGCCGGTGCCGTGAGACGGCGGATTGTCCCGTTGATGATTCTCTGGGAGATGGTGCAGACGAGCCGTTCCCAGTTCGTCCTCGCCGAGTTCAGGAAGAAGTTCGGCAATTTTGTAATCGGCGAAGATTTTTTTATGGCTCAATCCACTTTTTCCATGTGGGAAGTTTGAGTTTATTAATCTTTTATAGAGTCGCCCTGTTCGGAAAAGGGAGGCTCCCGAACAGCTCAATTAATCAATTTATAAATAAAGTCATAGTCAATTTTGTTCCAAGTGAATTGAAAATCAATTCCTTCGTAATATCTAAAATTCTTTGCCTTCAACCCCTGTGTAATAGTATAATTTTTTTCAATCTTATTATAAGTTAGAGAAAACGAATCTAAGTTTTCAACAACCTTTTTATAAGATTTATAGCCCATAACTTTTTCAATAATGCTCGGTCCTTTTGTCAGAGTTTCTTTAGAAGCTGTCCAGCATAATTTAAAACATTTTTCTATTTCTTGTTTTAAATCATCAAGAGTTGTTGGTAATTCAATGACAATAGCCGGTTCTATATCAATATTTGTTGGAAATTGTTTTAGTTCTCCCGTAGGTATTAGAACTAGCTTCTCACCTTTTTTGTAGTAAGCCGTAATTTCATCAAATGGAAATTTCATAAATTCCTCCTATTCTATTTCATGTATAGGAATATAGCAAGTTATGAAATACAAGAGTATTTCTTATTGGATTAAATCCAGTATGTAGTCATAGTCGATATTTTTGCCGAACACAATGGTATTTTTTTTATCGTACCCCCCACTTCCTTGTTCGTCTCTCTCCCAAAATTTCAAAATATATTCCTCTTCTTTATTCCACTCCAATACAAGCAGAGTTTCGAATATTCGGACAAACTTCCGCTGACTTTTTATGCCCGTATAATTCTGTGCAGGGCCTTCCTTTGGTGAATTATATCCATCAACGACGGGTATGCCTGAAGTATTGTGACGGCGTACGCCCGCCGCATAGGGGAGCGTGAGCCTGAGAAAAAACATTTTCCGGTACGGAACTTATGCCTCATTCGTCCACATCGGCCAGACTGGTACGAGGATGATCAGCCTGAATTCCTAGCTCCTCCAATCCTTGAGCT
>JAFSSU010000203.1 GCA_017450845.1 Treponema sp. | reverse complement strand
CCCCGCCGCAGCGTTCCCTTTGGAGCCAGCCGTAATCGTATACAGGTGGCAGGCCCGGTAGGCGACCGCATGGGCATACTGCCCGCCGAAAAATTTCCTGTCCGTGTTTTCCTCCGCCATCTTCACGAAGGTATCGACAGACTCGCTTTCGGCGAGCGCGGGGCATATCGCCGCGATAATCTCGCGGGCCGTCATTATTTCACCTTGACGGAGGGATTGTCGAAGTCGGGGATTTCATCCTCCGGCCCCTTCGTTCCCGACTTGCCTTTTCCGGCCTGCTCGGTTTCGGGAGCTTTCGGCTTTTCAGTCTCGCCGTCCTCGCCTGACTTCTGCTTGCCCTCGGCAGCGGCCTTGCCCTCGTCGGTTATGTCTCCGTCTGAAAGAGCCTCGCCCTCGCCGGTGATTTCATCGATGTCCATGTTGAGCTGCCTCATGCGCTTGACGACAAGCAGGGCAAGCTCATCCGGCAGGCTCTCCTTGAACCACCCGCGCAGGGTGTCCTTGTTTGAGCAGCCAGAGATTATCTTTGTTGCGATGACGGCGGGAACATCCTTGAGGGTCATGGCCTTTGAGGTCTTCCCGGACTTCTTCGTCTCCACGCTGAACGGTTTCACCGAGCCGTCCTTAATCTCTGCGGAAAGGCTCGCCTTGATTTTCTCCCACTTCTCGTCGCTGACCTCGTTCGTGCCTGGGTTGAGGATTACGCTCTCAGCGGCGACGGACAGACCGTCCCCGTTCACGACGGGAACGACCTTGACGTGGGGATGTGCCGGGGTATACTTCACGAACATCCTCACGCCTCCTTAGCAGGCTCCGTCCGCGAATGCGAACGCGCCCGGATAGTACACGATGGAGCCGGCGGTGGAGGCGATGCACGGAATCTTGAACTCAAATCCTTCCTGCTGCACGTCGCCCTGCTCGAACTGGTTGACAATCTGGTTCTCGCAGTGCATCGCGTCGAAGCATCCGACCATGACACGCCCGGAGCCGCCCGTGCCGATTGAGCCGAGCTCGTTCAGCCAGTCAATCTTCTTGAGCGTCTGGAAATTGTCGCTGATGTACTTTATCAGCGAAACCTGCGTGTCGCCGAGCCGCCTTGACTGCAGGGCGGTATAGACGGGGAGCGGCAGGAGCAGGGTGTCGGGGACTTCCGCACCCTTCGTCGGCTCGATGACCGCATTCAGAAGGATGTTGATGTCGCGGATGATTTCGTCCGCGTCCTTGGAGGCCCATGACTTGGAGCTGCCGTCTCCGTCAGCAGGGAGCGTCGCCTCGGTGATTCCGGGGAAGTCGAGGATTCCGTAGGTTCCGGCATTTTTGTCGGAGACGAGCGTCAGGCTGTTGAGCTTGCGCTCAATAGCGTTGCGGGCAGCAAGAGCACGCCTGCGGTCAAGCCCGGTACCGGCAAGGGCGGACTCGCGGATTTCCTTGATGTTGTAGCCGTAGCTGTCGCCGATGTCGAACACCTTGACGGTATCCTCCTCGCCGAACACGTCCACGCGCGGGAAGTCCTTCGCGTAGTTCGCCACGAGCTTGGCCTCGCCAGCCTCGGCAAAACGGCGGTAGGTAATCTCGCGGATTCCCTGCGGAATGCCGGAAGCCTGCGGCACGAGGGTCAGCCCCTTGAGCGCGGGGGTCTTCGCATCGTAGGTCGCCGTCTTGATGTACTCGGTCTGGCGGGCGAAAAAGGCGGACTCGCGAGAGTCCAGCCTGGTCATATTTGAAAGTGCCATTCTCCTATCCTCCTGTTATTTCAGTCCGTTGACTTCGACGAGGGCAAGGCCGTCCTGCACGTCGGAGCGGAACACGCAGCCCGCGTCGTAAGTGCCGGAAGCATCGTCCGTGAATTTCCCCGCATCGGCCCCCGAGAGGACCACGTATGCGGGCTTCTTGTCTGCGGCCTCTGCCCCGTCCGCGACAGGGACGTAAATCTTGCCGCGCGTCAGGACGTTCACGGGAATACCCTTCGGATAGAATCCCGTCCCGTCCTTGTAGGCAAGCTCCTCGTGGACCGCCACCCCGGCAAACTTCATCCCGGACGAGGACGAGGCCTCGAACGTCGGCTGGGACTCGCCGCCGGTCACGGTGATTGACGCGGAGACCTCGCTGTCACCGACTATGGTGACGGACTTGGCCCCGGCTATGGAGCTTGCGCCGATTCCAGCCTCGGCGAGGCTTGTGTCGGCGTTGATTGCGTC
The DNA here is from genome assembly GCA_017450845.1 of Treponema sp. Classification (GTDB taxonomy): domain Bacteria; phylum Spirochaetota; class Spirochaetia; order Treponematales; family Treponemataceae; genus Treponema_D. Next base: position 13,276 of record JAFSSU010000203.1, on the reverse strand, counting down.
AGCGACGGCGGCAAGGGTCGTGTCCGTGTCGGTGTCGAAATCGACAGCGGCAAGCTCCGTTCCGTTAACCGTGACGGCAAGCTTGTTGCCGGAAACGAGGTCAGCAGAGGCGACCAAGGTGACGACATTCTGGTGCGCACCGAAGACACGGTCGTCGCCGATGTTGCCGAAGAGCGCGGCCCCCGGCTCTATGTTCTCTGCGGCCATGTGGCTCTCGACCACGTCCTGCAGGCCGTACTTCTGCCCGGCGATTGCGCGGGCGGGATCTCCGTAAAGTCTCATTTACGCCTCCTCGCCGCGTGAGCGGCGCTGGTTGTACTCAATCATCCTCTCGCGGGCGGCTGCGGCATCGTAGTTGTCCGCCCCGCCGGGAATTCCGTCTGATGCGACAGCCCGCTGCGCGGTGTCGCCCCTCTTCTCAAGCTCTGCCACGGCGGAGTCGAAGCAGGCCGAGACGTAATCGGCGTTCTTCCCGTCCAGCTTGATGGCGGGGAATACGCTGCCAATCACCGCCCTGCGGATGTCGTCCATCTTCATCTCGGAAGAGACCTTGACCCCGGCCCTGTCAGCAGCATCAAGCACGGAAAGGCGTTCCTTGACGGCAGCGTCGATGCGGGCATCGTCAGCCGCGTCTGCGCGTGCCTTCTCAAGCTCGGCCTGTGCGGAATCCGCCTTGGACTTCTCCGCGTCGCGCTCGGCCTCAAGCTTGGAGACGGCCTTCTTCAGCTCGGCGACCTCCTCCTCAAGGCTCTTCTTCTTGGACTCAGCCTCGTCGATGCGCTTGTTCTGCCCGGCGATGTGCGAGGCAACGTTCTCCGGGACCTCGACCTCAATGCCGTCGATTCTCACAGTCTGTTTCATTGGGGTATTCTCCTCCTTTGGTGTTTGTGCGTCTTTGTTGTCCGTCCTGCGGGCAGGGACGGCGAGGACGGCATCCTTGCCGTCAAGGTGAATCCTCGCGGCATCACCGGCCCTCGCCTCGTCCACTATCGCGCAGTGGTTGTACCTGATGTTCCTCTGGATGCAGTCGTACTCGACTCCCATATACACGCCAGCCGAATCCTCGATGTCGCAGGTGTAGCCCATCGATAGGGCGCGCCGTCCGTTCAGCACGTCCTCTATCGCGTCCGCGCGGTTTATGGTCATGTCAATCGCGACATGGATTCCGTCCGTGATTTTGTCGCCGTCGTTCCAGCAGCACCCGTTCGAGTACTGGGTGGTGGACGAGACGTTGCTGCCGAGGCTCCCCACCTGGAGCTCCTTCTGGTTGTCCGGCGTTACCATGCTGTCGGGGTGTTCGTTCGTCACCGGCTTGAGCTTCATGGAGTCGAGACTCGCCTGGGAGAAAACTTCCTCAGGGAGACGAAGCTCGCGGAGGATTTGCCCGTCCGCATACTTGTAGGTGAACACGCCTATGCTCGTGACTATGGCGCGGCCTGAAAGGAATCCTTCGGCTGTGCGGGTGAAAGGTTCTGTCATCCAGCGTCCGGCATCGAGAGTGTCGAAGCGTTTCGCAGAGGTTGCCCCCATAGTTCCCCTCCGGGCATAAAAAAAATCCGCTTGAATCCGGCAGGGCGCACTACGGCCAGCCCCGTCCAAAATCCCGGCAGATTAATTGGCGCGGTCAAGGGAACGCATCGCACTCCGTCCAAAAATGCATCCAAGGGCGTTCCGTTTTTTTCAAGGATACCACAAAATAAATTTTTGTCAAGTCTGGCAAAATTTTTTTTCGTGAAAAATTTTCGCGCGTAATTAAAATAAAAAAATAAAACAAAATCTAAATCTAGTCTTTTAAACCTCTACTAGAGTTTAAATACTAGACTTATACTTATACTCTAGACTCTATACTCTATACTTAAATTCTCTACAAACACACTTCGACACCATTGAACAGCGTCGAACAGCATTCGACGCTGTTGGGTATGTGTTCGACAGCGTTCAATACCATTCGACAGTATGGGTATGCTGTTCAATGCCGTTCGACAGCTATGGTATAGTGTTCAACAGCATCCGACTAAACCTCGCTTTTTGACCTACCTGTATGATTTTTCATACACTTAAACTAACAAGTGGTAGTGAAAATGGTTGCAAAGCTTGCGGTTTGGTACTATTTCTTGCTGATAAAAGTTTTGTGTCCAGATTGAATCCAGATTTCTGACGGCTTGCTGCCAGTCCGTGTCCGGGGAGGGATTCTTCGGCGGGGGCAAAAAAAATCCCCCGTTCCGACGGGCGGCACGGGGGAAGGAGGTGACTCATAGAGCCAGCAGGGCATGCAATTTGCCGGAGCATGCCCGGACGTATGCTGTCAGATTTTTCAAAAAGTGTCAAGGATGGGGTGGCGTTTTGGCACCCCATCGTCGAAAGGGATGGGGGCGTGCTTTGCGCCCCCGTCGAAAGGGTACGCAGATTGTGCGTACCCTGAAGGTAAAATAAGCCAGCGCCTTGTTTTACTTTAACCGCCGAAAATAAAATAAACCCGCCGGATACTTGCAATATCCAGCGGGTCATGGCGATAACGCCGGAGATAAAGTTTCGACCCTTCATCTACAGGTATTATCGCACCTTCCGGGCCTTTTGTCAAACTGATGGGGAGGCGGAACGCCTCCCCATCAGGCTGGCAGCTCCTCCACGGGCGGAAGGGAATCACTCTCCACGATGGGAGGACCGTACTGGGCGTGTTCGAACATCATTGCCAGCTGCATATCCACAGGGAGGGCAATTATATGATGTTTCCGAGCCCAGTCATCATCTGCCCACTGCCGGGCTTCTTCTATGACCTCTTTTATCCACTCCTCGTCCCAGCCTGCGGCGCGGGAGGCCTCGGCAAATTCCTCTTCTGTCATGGACTCTACTTTCTTTTCCATTCCTTGTAGACCTCCTCTATTCTCTCTCCAACCTTCTTAGCAATCGGCCTTGGGGCGGGATTGTTGCAGTACTCGCTCCAGGCCTCGGCTATGAACTCCCTGATTGGCTGGGGATTGGTGTTGTTCCAAGCGTACACGGAAAGCCCCTCCGTAATCTGCTCGTGGGAAAGTTTTCCCCACAAGTCAAGTATAACCGAATCCGTGCGTAAGTCAAGCATGGAATCCAGCTGATGCCCGATTTCATGGTCAAGTGTGGCTTTTAAGGTTTCCGTGCCGACGGGATGATACTTTGCGGCGACAGCCCTTTCCGACCTTTTCAGGAAGTCAGAGTAATCCTTCACATGGTCCTTGTTGACGGTGATTCCAGCAAACTCTTGGCACCATTCTTCAATAGGAGTATAGCTCTGGGCAACTGCCAGCTTTGGCACTTTAAGATGTTTGCCATAATTCTTCTGCCAATATCGGTTCGAGTATTCTTCCAGTGTGTTTTCCGTGATTTCTCTTATCTCCTCAGGGCTGGCATTCGGGAGCTTAGCTCTTATTTGTCTCTCAAAGTCCGCACGTTTCTCTTGGAAATACAGCTTCTTGTACTTTTCCTTCATCGCCGCGTTCCGAGCATGGCTTTCCCCGACAAAGCCGAACTGTTCTTTGAGTTCCTGGAACTTCCTGAAGTTGTCCGTCAACCCCCTGTTCCATTCGTTCGCGGCTTCCAAGGAGACCCCCTTGTAGTCCGCGTGGGGTATTCCAAGAATGTTCTTTGCATACGCATTCGAGCTGTTTGTGTTTGTCGCGGGGATGAAGTCTTCCTCCAGCACCGGCATCTCCGGTGTTTCTGTGGTCTCCATGAATTCTGCCGTCTCCTCCGGGCCGTAGTCCGGCACGATGCCGTCCGCCGCGTCCAGCTCGTTGAGTATCTCGTCGAACCAGGGCAGGGCACAGCACCGGCACTGGTAGTCCATGCCGGGGTGCATCAGGACTGCACCGGCAGGGCGGGGGACCCAGGTCTTGCCGTTGTCATGGCTGCACACCTCCGCGTCGTCCCAGCGGCACAGCAGCCCCTCCATGACCTCGTGGCTCTCCCTGACGCGTTCGTCGCCGGACGTGCTCCACTCGTACATCGAGAGCCCGATGTCCTGCATCCGATGCTGCGAGACCTGGCCGTTCAGCTTGCCCATCTGGTCGCGGGCAATGAAGCGGGCGCGGCTCCTGCTGATTTTGTCGTCAAGCTCCTGTATCTTCGCGGACAGCTTGCCCGCAGACCATCCGTTGGTCACGGCCTGCTCCGTGGCGGCGTTTATGTCGGCGATGTACTTCTTGATGTCGCTGCGGATGATGTCGTAGTTCATATCCTGCCACAGCTCCCGCGCCGACGGCCACCAGCCCTCATCCGACGGGAATTGGATTCCGAGCGCGCTCTTCACGGACTTGTCGTACTGGATTCCGTTGAAGTCGAACGCGCTGTCCGCTATGTTGCCAAGCCCAAGGTAGACCGGCGAGCGCAGCTTCTTCTCTTCGTCGTCGGAGATGTATGCTCCCGCCCAGCCGTTCAGCGAGCGTACCATCGTGTTGAAGCTCTCGCCCGCAGCCTCGTCCTGCCGTACCACCGCGTCCGCAGAGTCGCCCATCAGGACGGCCTCGCGGTGCTTCTGTACGTAATCATGGACAAAATCGCGCACGGGCCTGAACCACGCGCGGTATGCCGCCGCATAGCGGTTCTCGACCGCCCACGGGTAGAGCCAGCGGGCGGGCTTCTTCCTCCTCGCCCTCGCGGCCCTGCCCATGCTGCTCCGCTTCGCCTTGACAAGCACTGTCAGCGCGGCACGGCTCGCCTTTCCTTCCTCCGTCATGTTTTTCTCCCTTGACATTTCCATGAAATGTGCTATAGTTAATTCTAGCGGGCGGCAACCGAGACTTACATCTTGCTTCCGCTTATCACGGCTACCCTTTCGGGCAGCCATTTTTTTTACTCCCTCAGTTCCACAGAATAAATCTTGTGTCCATTTTGAACCGTCTCCTTTACGGTTATATAAGCATTAGCTTTTCTCCCGCTTTTGAGGGTAAAAGAAGAATTGAAGCGTTTTATCGACAAAACATTCCTAGATTCGTTCTTGTCAGGTCTTGTTTCCACAAGCACAGCCTTTTGATACAGTTCCGTTATCCGTGATGCCGCCTCAAAATGCTCTGATATAGTGAAGCCATTAGCCTTTGACTTCTCTACAGCCTTATCACTTCCAAGCTTTTTCAGGCTGCGGCTGTTAAGGTGTGCTTCTATCCCAGAGCTTTCGTTCCTGTGCATCCCAAATTGTGTGCGCAGTTTTTTGTCAAGCTCTCCTCTCAGAAACTTGGCGTGACTGGTTTTCATTCCATTACCTCCGCTTCCGCCACCTTCCTTCGTCGTGAATCGCCCGTTTTCCTCTCGCGGGTGTTCGCTCTCCACGAACCCATCGGAACGGAAATCCTTACTGCCCGTTCCGCCTAGCCGTCCTCCGGTTCGTCTCCGTCATCGCCACTTTCCCCGCCGACTTCCTCCACAGGCGGGAGCCCGTAGCCCTCCGGCACGGGGATGTTTGCGAGGGTGTTGCCGTACTTCAGGAAGCGCACTTCGTAAGGCTCAAGGACTCCCGCCTCAATGTATGCCCTGTAGGTGTCAGCCTCCACGCGCTCCTGGTCGGCACGCTGCTTCTCAAGGTCGGCTTTCTCCTTCTCGTTCATCGTCTCCAGCGGACGGAATTCTATGTAAGGCTCGTCGAGCCCCTTCCACTCGGCGATTATCCGAACGAGCCGGAGCAGGACCGGCTGGAGCTCGGCTATCTGCAGGGAGCGCACCATGTCGTAGTAGTTGTTCATGTCGCTCTCGCCGGTGGCGTTCATCCCTGCCGGGGACATCCCGAACAGCCGCGTCATCGGGTAGCCTGTGTCGGCGGAAATCAGCATGAAGAGGATGTGCAGGATTTCCGGCACACCGGCGAAGCTGATTGTGTCGCGGACATAATCCTCCTCGTTGTCCATGTACATGCTGCGGAAGGTACTCTTGACCAGATCCGTAAGCTCCACCCTCCGCTTAATTGCTGCCTCGCCCTCCGGGGTCGCGAGCAGTGTGGCCAAGTCCTTAATCTTGTACTTGCCCACGCCGAGCTCGCTGAGGAGCTGGTCTATGCTGCCCAGGGACATTCCGAGCGACTTGAGGCGGTCGTTCGCCCTCTGCAATGCGGGTATGCCCCAGTAGCGGTTCTCCGCGCTGACTCCGGTCACGGAGTGGCGGGGGAGCGTGTCGCCGTGCAGCTCTATGATGCGCGAATGGTGGACGAGCATCGTCTGGGAAGCCCAGTTTCCCGGCGTGTCGAAGCGCACAGGGTAGACTTCCGGCAGACCGTAGCGTGGCTTGGTCGGGTCGTCCTGCCAGATGATGTTCTCGAACTCAATCTCTGTTCGCTCAATGACACGGAGCCTTTCGATGGAGCGGATTCTCTTGGGGTCGAGCGGCTGGTCCGGGGTCAGCCCGTCCATCGCGCTTATGAGTATCGCCGCCCCGCCGTAGAGCCGCTTCCAGGTCATAGCATCCTTGATTTTCTGCTGTGCGCCAAGCTCCTCCATTACGGCTGCATACTGCTCCGCGATGTTTGCCGCCGCAATGTCGTCAAGCTTGGGAAACGAATAGTCCCACCCCTCGCGGAACATATCGTCTGGCAGAAGCTTCACGATACGGGCGGCAAGTCCGTCCTCGTAGAAAAGCGACTCCAGCTCCCGGTCTGTCATAATCCCCGAGAGCGCATGGCTCGTAAAGGCTTTCTTCTCCGTCCTCGCGGAGCCCAGCCCGGTTATGAGGTTCTTCCATCCGTCAGCCCTCCGCGCGACGGCAAGGCTTTTTCCTTTGCGTTTACTCATATATCTCCTCCTGTATCGTTACCATTTATAAAGCTCTCCTGTGTCGCCCTGCGACTGCCATATCGCATAGCCCGCAGACAGGTTGTCAACCTGGTCGTCGTGCGCCCCGAACGGGAACGCATTGACTTCTGCAATCCAGTCGTCAAGCCACGGCTCGCCCTGCACCACGTGCACGTTGCCCGCCTTGAAGATGGGCTCCAGCGGGGTCGCGCGGACGACCTTGTCCTTGTTCTCTTTCACGGCAAGCACCATGCGCTTACCGCGCAGGACTTCCCGCATGGTCGCTATGGTGTCCTTTGCGTCCGAGCTGTTGCCAACGCCGACCTTCACATACGGGCCGTCGAGCGTCGTCACCTGCCGTATCTCAGCGTCCCGCTCCGGCGCGTTCTTCCTCATCCTGTCAACGTTGCGCACCCACAGGTGGGGCATACCATCCTCGACGCTGAACGCAAGCAGCGTCCCGCTCGTCCAGTCAGGGTCCGCCTTTGCCCGCTCCTTCGCAGTGTGTGCCAGATCCCATACACGCATCCAGCGCAGCCCCTTCTTGAATTCCGCCGCCGACAGATGCCGTTGTATGCAGTCGGTGTTGAGCATGTTGCCGCCCCGTTTGACCGGCTCCAACTGCATGAGCGACTGGAAGCCGTAGTCGCCGAGGACGGCTTTCTGCTGCGTGTACCATGCTCTGCCGAACCGCTCTGGGAACAGAACACCCTGCGGGTACTTGTCGCTCATCGCGGGGAAGCGCAGAAACTTGAAGCGAGGAAATTCCGCATCCTCCCCCATACGTTTCTTTATCCGCCCGATTATGTCGTCCACGTGCCATGGGGTCGCAAGCACTATCGTTATGGAGACAGGGGCACGTCTTGTCATAAAGTCGTTCGTGAAAGCGTCCCACATCTTCTCGCGCAAAGTGTCGCTCTCCGCGTCCGCACGGTTCCGGCAGTAGTCATCCAGAAGACCGAGATTGTAGCCTTGCCCCGAAAGACTGCCCAAAAGACCAGAAGCGAAACACTCGCCCTCCCTGTCCTTTATCCGCCAGTGTGCCCCCGACGCGCTTCCGTGGTCCACGCGGATTTCGGGGAACAGGCTCCTGTACGGCGGGGTGGCTATGAGGTTCCGGCTTATCTTGCTGAATCCCTCCGTCAACGCCTGCGTGTGCCCGCACAGAATCACCTTGCCGTCCGGGAACAGGCCGAGGAAATGGGCGGGCAGCTTGCGGCTGATTATCTCGCTCTTGCCGTGGCGGAACGGAACGGTTATCACCCATGCCGTGGACTGCCCCTTCCGGTATCGCTCTATGGCGTAGTCTATCGCCGCGCAAATGCGCTGGGTATGGAAGCCCACGACGAACGGCTCCGCGCGGTTCGTCCACGTGTACATCATAAAGTTCAGGTGATGGTCAACGGCCTCAAGCCTTTGCAGGTAAAGCAGCTTCTCCAGCTCGTCGCCGTCATTCGCTTCCTTCCGCGCCACGCCACGCCCCTATCTCTTTCTTTATCTGTTCCGCCAGCTCCCTGCGCACCTCCGGGTCGTCCGGGATGTCGCTCTTCATCTCGCCCACCTCGACCTGCTGGGTCGCCTTTCCGTAGATGCGGTCAAGGACAGTGTTCACCTCGTGAAGCGTCCCGTTCTTGATGTCCGCGATGAAAGCTGAAATGAGGAGCGCGACTATGACGGGCAGTTTCTCTTTGTTGCCGGGCTTGACCATGTTCTGCAATTCTTCCAGTGTGCTGCCAAAGATGATGTTCGAGAAAATTGCGTCCACGTCGGACTTCGAGACGCGGTTGTCCTTGACGAATTTCTTGAGCTTTGAAGGGAGCCGCCCGCGTCTGGCAGGCTGATTTGTTGAACTAAAACGATACGGCAAACCTTCCGCCGCGAGATTAGGATTTCCCATGGGTACCTCCTCATTCCGATGGCAATCAGTTTCTAAAAGCGATTCTTATTCCGTTTTCAACAGACGAAAATCCCGGAAAAAGTGAAAAACAGAAAAATGCGAAAACCAACGTTTTTCTGCCAAAAAACACGAAAAAAACGGTAAAAAAACGCATTTTTCCTTGAAAATTAAACGACCTGCCCTTAAAGTCAAAGTCCAGGAGGACACTGATATGAGCGAAGAGATGATGAAACATACCGAGGAGCTGAGGACAATAAGGCTGTGGCTGCACACGGGCGCAATCTCATACGACAGGGCAAGGGAACTTGCGAAGCCCCACCTTGTGGCTATGAACGCAAGGGGCAGGGAGATTGCGAAGAAATGCGGCGCACGGCACAGGCCCATCAGCTTCTCGGCCTTCATGCGTTAGCCCCCGTATCGAGCCCGTCACCTTCCTCGGCACTGCTTATCGCTGCCGCAAGTTCCCCGCCGTCAACCTTGCACTTCGATGCGGCCTTCACAGGGTCGCCCTTGACGAACACGAGGACGTTCTGGTGGACTTTCCCTATTTTCCTTGACTTCACGAAGCCCTCGGCCACGGTGAGAGCTTTCGCCGCAATCTGCGTGACAAGAATCATCTCGTCGTAGTATCTCAGGCCGGCTTCCTCAAAGGCACGTATCGTGTCCGGGACAATCCCGTAATAAGAGCCAGCTTTTGATTTCTGCCTTGCCTCCCCGACAACGAAAGCCGCGAAGCTGTCGTCCTCAAGCCGGGAACAGGCTTTCCCGATTATGTCAAAATATGCGGCCCGGAAAGCCTCGTAATCCATGTTCGACAAATCCTCCGGGCGGTCACTGTAGACCTCAAGGTCGGCATAGGGCGGGCATGAGAAAACGAAGCTGCATTTGAAATCGGCGGGCAGGAACGAGTCCATCCTGCGGCTGTCGCCGCATATCCATTCAGGTGGGTTTTCCCCGGCTATGGCAACCTGCTCACGGTTTGCCGCAATCTGCTCGTCGCGGAGGTCTATGCCAGTATACTTGAAGCCGAGCCTGCCCGCGACAAGGCCCCGCACGGAACCGCCTGCGAACGGGTCAAGGATGTGCCCTCCCGCAGGGCAGAACCAGCGGTACATTATCTCGCACAGAACAGGGTCGAATATGCTCTCGCTCGCGAGCTTGCCGCCACAGGCCTTCTCGGAGAGGGCGGCCATGCTGCTGAGCATGGCATCGTCGCGCCCCTTCTCGCTTTGGATTCCGAGTGCGAGCCATGACTTCTTTCGCTCCTGCCAGTAGCCCGCCGAAGCGCGGAACACGGACAGGGGCGGCACGATGAAACGCTCCGCAAGGGATTTATGCTCCTCGCCGGTATCACCGGCAAGGAATTCAGGGGGCAGCTCGAACAGTTCCCCGGAAGGGAGCATAAGCTCGTCCCAGTCAATATCAAGCCCGTCCGCGAACTCTGCGAACCCCTCTGCGTCGAAAACGCCGTAGCAGCTGTTGAGGCGGAGGACTTTCTGCTTGGCCTCAGCCTCGTCCGCAGCGTCGATATAAACGACGGGCAGATCCGGGATTGCAACAGGCTCTCCGCCGTCGTCGGAAAGCTTGCCCGCCTCGTCAAGGAAATAATGCCGCCTCGACATCTCGCCCAGGGCAAGGAGCCTGCCGTGCCCGTCGAGGCAGCGGTTCCTTCCGCCGTCCCTCCACACGAAGAAGGGGAACGAGAAGCCGTATCTGAGTATGGAAGTGATTATCTTGGAGATTTCCTTCTTAGAGCGTTTTTTCAGGTTTCCCTGGAACTCCTCGATCTGCGAGAAGGGAAGCGAGTCCTGCGTCCTGCAGGAAATGCGTATGGCGGTCTGCCGGTCTCCCATAGGGGGCCTCCGAAAAATGAGAATGTCCGGCAGTGTTTATGGGTATGATACATCGGAAGCCCTCAAAAATCAAGGCAGACGTGAAGTCATTCTATTTCGTCTGCAACAGCCTCCAGGTTTGAGATTGTCCTGAAAGAAAAGGACATCGAGGGATTCAAGGGATTCGTGAACAATATGTAGGCTAAGGCCGCCCGGAAGGGGCGACCTAAAGCAGGAAGAAGTCAGGACATCAGCCTCTCTTTATTCAGCCTCGAACTCCGGCAAGAAAGGCGTCTTCCATTGCCCTAAAAGTCGAGTCTTTCTACTCAAATAAACTTGCTTTGTAACAACGCTCTCTTAATATCTGACCAAACATCGCCCGTGAGAAATTTGGCGGCACGGCATTACCGATTTGCTTCACGACCTCTACTTTCGTCCCAGTGAACTTGTAATCAGCCGGAAAGCCTGTTGCGGCGGCAAGCTCTTTCGGTTGCAGCATACGGAAGCCAAGCTCAATGCCGTCAGTTGTTCCGCATACCGCAAAACGGTCTTTTGTCGTGACTGTTGGAAGCGGAATCCCTACTGGATGTGCACCGCCGTTTCCGTAGTATTCCGTTATGAACGGCTGTACAAGGCAATGCTCCTGCTTCGTGCAGATTGTAGACAGCGGTTTGTCAATAGTCCTGTTTCTCTGCCGTGCCGAGGTCTGCCCTATTGCCGAAACGAAAGGTTCTACAACTCCATAGCGGTTGCTTGTATCAAGGGTTGGTGCGGGCTCATTAATCTTATGGACGCGGTTATCTCCGCCATTATATCTTGCAAGGAACGGCTGAATCAGCATGTGATGCGCTCCGCTGCAACTTATGGTTGACACGGGCTTCTCAATGCTTTCCGCCTTGGACTGGCCGTAAAGTTTCGCGATGAACGGCTCGGCATAGTCGCCCCAGAATTCACGGATTCCGTATTCAATCCTCCTCAAGGTTGCATCGGCAAGCGGCTTTGCCCTTTCGCTGATAAGCTGGCACGGAATAGACCAGTCGATTATTTCCGCTGCGGCTCTCCATTTCGGCAGGAACCTATCGCCGAACTTGGTGTTCGTCATGTCCGGCCACAAAATGCGCTTTCCGCAATCCTTGCGCACTGCCTGGATAAAAAGCCGCCGCCTTGAAGTCGGTGCGCCGTAATCAGCGGCGCAAAGCACTCTGTAAGACACACAATAATTCAGCGACTGCAATGAACGGATGAACGCCCGGAAAGTCTTGCCTTTTTCAGACTGGATTATCTTGCCGTCCGGTGTAAGCGGGCCCCATGCCTGGAATTCCGGTACATTCTCAATTATCACTCTTTTCGGGTGCAGGGTCTCAACGAAGCGCAACACTTCCCACGCAGGCGCACGCATTTGCTCATTGCGGGGTTTGCCGCCCCTTGCTACGGAGAAATGCTGGCATCCGGGAGAAGCCCAGAGAAGGTCTGTGTCATCGGCGGCCTTTAGTTTTTCGGGGTCTATTTTCTCGACGCTTTCCCTGATATGCTCCGCGAAAGGATAATTTGCCGCATGTGTCTCAATGGCGCGTGCCCAGTGATTGATTGCGCTGATATTCACATCAAAATCATATTCGTGGGCAGCCTGTATAAGTCCAGTGCTCTCTCCGCCACCGCCACAAAACATGTCTATTATATTCAGCCTCATCTCATACTCCTATTTGTCACCTAACTGACAATTTTCAGCCGAAAGATTGTCATTTCGCACAAACAAATGATAATCTTTCACTTCTGATACCGCTTGTCAACCTTCATGCGGCCTGTGTCATACAAGTACATCGTGTGTATGACCGCAGGATCGAGCAACTGCAAAACCGTTGCGGCAAACGCAAAATATTTTCTGTGTGCTCTTGCAAGCTTCCACACAAGAGGGATTTCCTTGAACTGTTCAATGTAATACTCGCCGAATTTCATCATTCCCGCCCTCCTAAAAATGCGCCACGATTGTTATCTCGTTCTGCCTGTCACTGCCCGTCACCTTGTCGTCGGTGTACACATCGTAAGCATACTGTCCGCCACTCATCTCGGCTGACGTGCAATAGATTTGTATCTGCGCATCGTCGTCCAGCCCGTCCATCGCGTCAATCAATTCTTTCTTGGTCATTCTTTTCCTCCTTAACGTCCGCAAGATGTATCGCAAACACGGGCCTGTCTATGTGCAGGTCTGTGTCCTCGCCGTCAACTACCATAATCTTTACGATTTTTGCAGTCATGTACTTGTTTGCATAACCGAGACGGAGTTTACAAAAATGGTTTTCACCTCTGAAAATATAGAATGAAGAAATTCGCTCCGATATACCATCTTCCAAAAGTTCATTTTTATATTCTTTTGCAATGCGGTCTGTCCAGTACGGCTTAACTTCCCTGTACTCAATCCGCTTCGCGCCGCTGCGGATTTTCTCGTACCATTCTTTCTTTAACGGAAATATCAGCATTTTTGCCTCCTATCCTCTCAGCTTCAAGTCTTCGTACTTGTTTACGAAGTTCCATGTTTCTACGAAATTTATTTCAGCCTTCCTTTCTTCATTCACTATATCCGTGTGTTCGATGCCATATCCGTCAAACATCCCGGCCCTGTACGCCTGCAACAAATCCCTTTCAAAGGCAAGCCTTGTCCTGGGCATGGGAATCCTCGTGTCCTTTTTCTTCATTCCCTCCCTCCTGCGGCAGTCACAGGCTCCGACTGCCACCGCCTCGGCCTCCGACTTCGCGTTGATGAGCACGTACCTCTCACTGTCCGTGCCGTGGTCAAGCCT